>JASJKW010000404.1:0-18003 GCA_037621305.1 Pseudomonas sp. | reverse complement strand
CACTCATGGAGCATCCTCTGGTCAGGCGTATGGAGAAGCCTTTGGCGTCCGGCTTCTAGTCATCAATGTAGACCATGTTGTCCAGAGGAGCAGAGCTGGACGTAGCTTGTTGCAATGACCCAGGGCCGGAGCCAGATCTGTGATCGGCTCCTTGGTGTACTCCCCGTTGGCATATCGGTCGGTTTCTATCTCCCATCAATCGAATATTTGCCTGGCCCGGTCAACCCCAACAGCAATAGCCCTCCGGCAATACTCATGTTCTTGAAGAATTGCGTGATGTTGGCGGCTCGCTCTGCATCGGCCATCGTCCAGAAATCGTGCCCGATGAAAGCGGTGCCCAGCACGAACAACACGAAGAGGAATGCGAGCGGGCGGGTATAGAAGCCTACCAGGATCGCAATCGCGACGAAGAACTCCATAATCACCGCAATAGCTGCAGCGAGCATGGGAGCAGGCACTCCCAACGACTCCAGATAGCCTGCAGTGCCGGAAAATCCTGTCAGCTTACTCCAGCCTGACATGATGAACAGGATCATGAGGAGGATACGAGCCAGCAGAATAATTCCGTCTTTCTGGTTTTCAAGCAGTGTATAGCGCATGTTTACCGTCCTCATGTTGGCGTTTATAACGCGTCACTACACTTGTGCAAAGCTGGCTGGCATCAACCACGTCAAGCGGGGAGGCTGATCAGCGGTATGTAGAAACTAAAGCTGACAGATCCGTTTCAGTCAAACTCACCGGAAAGCAAACTGTCTTGCCGCTACCCACCACATCACATTGGCGGACTATGATGTATCCATCTGGACGACTCTGGTCCGCCACGGCATGACCATTGTCTCTATTGGTTACACCACTCCCGCCCTGTTTGATGTTCAGAGGAATCGGCATGATTGAGCTCATCATCCCGCAGCGCACCCGTAACCTCGGTAGCTTTGAGGTCGGTCGTGTCTTGCCATTCGCCAAACGCCGTATGGTCGGGCCCTATATTTTCTTCGACCGCATGGGGCCGAAGGAGCTGGCGCCGGGTTTACCGCCGGAGGCGGATGTTCTTCCTCACCCGCATATTGGCCTGTCGACCATCACTTACCTGTTCGACGGTGAAATCATGCACCGCGACAGTGTCGGCTCGGAGCAGGCGGTACGTCCGGGGGAGGTCAACTGGATGACGGCGGGCAAGGGGATTACCCATTCCGAGCGCTTTGAGAAGGCGCGGGCGCAGGGTGGCTTGCTCGACGGAATCCAGACCTGGGTGGCGCTGCCCGAGGAGTGCGAAGAAATGGAACCGGGTTTCTGGCACTTCGGTAACCAAGCGCTTCCGGTGTTCGGTGATGGCGGTGTGGCCGGGCGAATGATTGCAGGCCAGCTGGCGGGGATACAGTCGCCGGTGCGAGTCGAATCGCC
The DNA here is from genome assembly GCA_037621305.1 of Pseudomonas sp. GTDB lineage: Bacteria > Pseudomonadota > Gammaproteobacteria > Pseudomonadales > Pseudomonadaceae > Halopseudomonas. Next base: position 16,602 of record JASJKW010000404.1, on the reverse strand, counting down.
GCAGTTTTATGTGCACTGGCAGCTGCGAGCGGGGGCGCGGGTATCGCTGCCTGCCGAATACAGCGAGCGTGCAGTCTACGTGGTCAGTGGTGGAGTGGAAGTGGCGGGTCAGCGTATTGAGGCTGGCAGCATGGCAGTGTTGGCATCGGGCAATGCAGCGACTATCACTGCGTTAAGTGATGCGGTAGTCATGGCGTTGGGCGGCGAGCCGGTCGGCCCGCGTTATATCGACTGGAATTTCGTGTCATCGTCGAAGGAGCGGATCGAACAAGCCCGCGCCGATTGGCAGGCGGGTCGCATGAAGTTGCCCGATCTGGATAGCGGGGAGTTCACCCCGCTGCCACCGACGTTTGGTGTAATGGTTGAGCCTAAGTCTTGATCTCAGCTCGGCCGAGAGAGGGCGCGAGCCAGCAGGGCTTCACGCCCATGCGGTCGATCCAAGTCCAGCAGCGGCCCCGCGGGCACTATGCCGGTCGGGTTGATGGTGACGTGGCTGCGGTAGTAGTGGTCCTTGATGTGCTGCATGTTCACAGTCGTTGCCACACCGGGCCACTGGTACAGCTCGCGTACATAGGCTGATAGCTTGGGATAATCGACAATGCGCTTGAGATTGCATTTGAAGTGGCCGTGATACACCGGATCGAAGCGAATCAATGTGGTGAACAGCCGCCAGTCGGCTTCGGTCAGGATGTCGCCCAGCAGGTAGCGCTGACCGGACAGCCGTTGCTCAAGCTCGTCGAGCATATCGAACAGCGGCCAGAATGCCTGCTCGTAGGCTTCGGTGGTGGTGGCAAAGCCGGCCTTGTAGACGCCGTTGTTGATGCGGTCATAGACACGCCCATTGATCTCGTCGATCTGTGCGCGCAATGCTGTGGGGTAGTAATCGCCCGGCTTGGCACCGATACCGTCAAACGCGCTATTGAGCATGCGGATGATTTCCGCCGACTCGTTGTTGACGATCCGCTGCTGCTGTTTGTCCCACAATACCGGCACCGTGACCCGACCGCTGTAGTCTGGATCATTGGCGGTATAGACCTGATGCACGTAATCAGCACCATTCAACGGGTCGGCAATGACGCCCGCGTCCGGGTCAAAGGTCCAGCCATGCTCGCGCATCAGCGGGTTGACCACGGATACGCTGATCATGTCTTCCAGCCCTTTGAGTGCACGGAAGATCAGCGTGCGGTGAGCCCAGGGGCAGGCCAGGGATACATACAGATGATAGCGGCCCGCTTCAGCCTGAAAGCCGCCGTCACCGGTAGGGCCGGCGCTGCCATCGGCGGTGATCCAGTTGCGGTATTGTGCTTCGGTACGGACGAAACGGCCCTGGTTGGAATCCGTGTCATACCATTTGTCGACCCATTGGCCATCGATAAGCAGACCCATGCTCTGTTCTCCTGTGAAGGGAATGAATAGCTGTCCCTGTTGTAGACAAGCTTGATGGGGCCATGGTCTATCGATTCTGGGTGGAAGTTAAGCGCAAAAACAGCCGCCAACATATCTATTACTTCGATGTGTCGGCGGGTGGCAAGCAGAATTTAAGGGCAGTGCGGATGCCGGAGCTGCGCTGGAATCAGTCGTTCCAGCGGCCCGGCTCATAGGAAAATACCGGCAGTGACAGCGACCAGCGGATGGCAGAAAGACGCAGAGCCAGACCGCAGCTGAACGAGGCCAGCAGGGTGACGTCATGATCGATGCCCAGCTCCAGCAGGCTGAGATACAGCAGCGCCACCAGCAGCGAAACGCTGGCATACAGTTCCTTGCGCAATACCATGGGAGTGCGATTGCACAACAGGTCGCGCAGGATGCCGCCGAAGATACCTGTGGTGATACCCGCCATGATGACCACCGGCGTTTCATAGTCCAGCCGCAGCGCCACGTTGCAGCCGATCACCGTAAAAGCGATCAGACCCATGGCGTCGAGGATCAGGAACAGTGAATGCAGACGATGCATGAATCGCGCAATCAGCATGGTCAGCAGGCCAGCGGAGATGGTCAGGTAGATGTACATCGGGTGCTGGGTCCAGGTGACCGGATAGTTGCCCAGCAGCATGTCGCGGACGGTTCCGCCGCCCAGTGCGGTGATGAAGGCAATGAAGGCGACACCGAACATGTCCATGTTGCGCCGGCCTGCGGCAAGGGCGCCGGACATGGCCTCGGCGGTGATGGCTATCAGATAGACGTAAAGCAGCACACAGGTATCCTCTGAACTGTGTCGCCTCTCCCCCTGTCCTTTATACCTGAGAGTTTACGCAGTCATCGACTGCTTGCCCCTTCGGTGGGTTGCCTGGCAACCGCTCTCCAGCTGGCGTTACGGTTGCACCGAGTGCCATACATGGCAACCTGGGCGTCCGGATCTGATTCGCAGTAACGGGTGCCTGAGCGATTATGGGAGTTTGCGCCTTCGGCGGAGGCACATGACCTCTCTCTCCTGCGAGCCGGCGATTATACATAAAGCGCCGGGCATTGTATCTCTGGCCGACGGCGGCGCGGCAGATTGGTTACACTGAGATCTGTTAATCATCATCGCATTGCCGATGAAATGATCTGACCGAGCGGAGTGGCCCATGTACCAACAGATACTCGAGTTCTGGTTTGAGGAACTCAAGCCGGCTATGTGGTGGAAGAAGGATGAGCAGCTGGATCAGTTGATTCGCCAGCGCTTCGGCGCGTTGCACCGGCAGGCTGCCAGTGGTGAGCTATGGCAGTGGCGCGCCGCGCCGGAGGGGCGACTGGCCGAGATCATTCTGTTGGATCAGTTTTCGCGCAATATGCACCGTGATCGACCCGAATCTTTCGCCCAGGATGGCATGGCGCTGGTGCTGGCTCAGGAGGCCATTGCTGCTGCTGCCGACCTGGCCCTGCCGGTGTCGTACCGCAATTTCCTGTACATGCCCTTCATGCACAGTGAGTCCCTGGCGATCCATGAACGGGCAGTAGTCTTGTTCAGCACGCCGGGTATGGAGGGAAACCTGGATTTCGAGTTGCGGCACCGGGACATCCTGCAGCGGTTCGGCCGCTACCCGCATCGCAACAAGATTCTCGGGCGCACCTCCACCGAGGAGGAGCTGGTCTTCCTGACTCAACCGGGTTCTTCGTTTTGAGCGCCGCTCTGTGGTGCCTGCATCGACTTTTTATGAGGAGTTACCTATGCGTTTCAATAATGCCCTGACGCCCGTACTGCTTGCAGCAGTTTTGGTTACCTTGGCCGGCTGCAGTGCGAATGTCACGGAGGAGGGCGCGGCCACTGAGCGATTCCATGCCGAGCTGAATTGTGCCCGCCTGCCGATTACTGCTACACAGCAAAATGATGATCAGTTGTTATTGAGTGCCAGGGGCGAGCAGTTTGTGTTGACCCAGGCGATCAGTGCTTCAGGCGCCCGGTATGTCGCCGAGGGTGAGCCGGAAACCAGCCTGTGGTTCAAGGGTGAGCATGCCCGGTTGGTGCTGCAGGGAGTGGAATACCCCCATTGTGCGCCAACGGGTGCGATCATCGAGCCGTTTCGTGCCTCGGGCAACGAGCCATTCTGGTCGGTGACGCTGGAGCAGGGCATGTTGACCCTCAATCGGCTGAACGAAGGCGAGTTGCCCGCTCAGGCCTATGTTGCCGGCGAAGCTGACGGGCATTTTCACGCAGGGTAATCATCCGATCAGCCTTGAGGTCAATGATCAGATATGCCAAGACAGCATGAGCGGCATGCTGTATCCGCAACAGGTCAATGTTCAGGTGGAGGGTGCCAGTTTGAATGGCTGCGGTGGTGACCCGGCGCGATTGCTGCAGGGTGGTGAGTGGGTGGTGGAAGACATCAATGGCGGCGGCATCATAGACAATTCGCGCGTGACGCTGAACTTCTGGGCGGATGGCCGGGTGACCGGGCGCGCTTCCTGTAACAACTTCATGGGAGAATATCAGCTGACCGGGGAAGGCCTGAGCATCAGCCATCCGGCCACCACGCGGAAGGCCTGTGCGCCATCGCTGATGGAGCAGGAACAGCGCGTGCTGCACAATCTCGACACACTTCAGCGCTTTGACATCGACGACACCGGCGCATTATTGCTGCATTCTGCCGATGGCTCACTCAAGGCCCGATTGGAACACTGATAACAACTCAAGGAGATTCATATGCTGGCGCTGGTACTGGGTTTGCTACTTTTTCTGGGCGTGCATTCCACACGTCTGTTTGCCGCAGACTGGCGGGCTGCGCAGGTCAGCCGTCTGGGGCTGCTACCGTGGAAAGGCATGTATGCCATTGTCGCGCTGATCGGCTTGTTGCTGATCATATGGGGTTACGGGCAGGCACGTCTGTCGCCGACCTGGTTGTGGGTATCGCCGGTCTGGACTCGTCACCTGGCGGCATTGCTGACCATCCCGGCGTTCATTCTGCTGGTCGCCGCTTATGTGCCGGGGACGCGCATCAAGGCTCGCACGGGGCACCCCATGCTGCTGGGCGTGAAGTTCTGGGCCCTCGCTCATCTGCTCGCCAATGGCACGCTGGCTGATCTGTTACTTTTCGGCGGCTTCCTCGCCTGGGCTGTGGCATTGTATGTGGTGTCGCGCCGTCGGGATCGCCTGGCAGGTGTCAGTTATTCCGTGGCGGGCTTCAGCCGGGATGCGATTGCCATTGTGGTCGGGTTGGTGGCCTGGGTGGTGTTTGCCATGCTGTTGCATGGTCCGCTGATCGGCGTCAAACCTTTCGGCGGCTGATCTGCTGGCTGATCGAGGCGGCGACGACCTGAGGTCGTCGTCGCGAGGTTGTCGAGCTGTTGTCCATCACACGGGCAGTCTCACTGCCGCGTCAGGAGCATCATCATGCAGTTGCTGTATCCCGAGATAAAACCCTTTGCCCGCCATGATCTGGCTGTCGAAGCGCCCCATGTGCTCTATGTCGATGAGAGTGGCCAGGAAAACGGTCTTCCGGTGGTGTTCATCCATGGTGGGCCGGGGGGCGGTTGTGACAGCCTCAGTCGGCGCTTCTTCGATCCATCAATCTACCGCATCATCACCTTCGACCAGCGCGGAGCGGGGCGCTCCACCCCCCATGCCAGCCTGGAGAACAACACCACCGCTGCGCTGATCGAGGATCTGGAAGCGTTGCGCGAGCATCTGCAGATCGACAAGTGGGTATTGTTCGGCGGCTCCTGGGGCTCAACCCTGGCGCTGGCCTATGCCCAGGCGCACCCGCAGCGGGTCAGCGGCATGATTCTGCGCGGCATCTTTCTGTGCCGTGATGAGGATATCCGCTGGTTCTACCAGGAAGGCGCCAGCCGGGTGTTTCCGGACTACTGGGAAGACTATCAGGCGCTGATCCCCGAGGATGAGCGCGACGACATGGTAGCGGCCTATTATCGCCGACTGACCGGCGACGATGAGATCTGCCAGATGCACGCGGCGCGTGCCTGGTCCGGCTGGGAAGGTTGCTGCGCGACGCTGCGCCCCAGCCCCCAGGTGGTTGAGCGATTCACCGAGACGCGGCGAGCCTTGGCGATGGCGCGTATCGAATGCCATTACTTCATCAACAAGGCCTTTCTCGAGCCGAACCAGCTGCTCCGGGATATGCCGAAGATCGAACACATCCCGGGCATTATCGTGCATGGCCGCTATGACATGATCTGCCCGCTGGATAACGCCCACGCGCTGCATCAGCGGTGGCCGGGCAGCGAATTGCAGATTATCCGTGAGGCGGGTCATTCTGCGTCCGAGGCGGGCATTGCCGATGCGCTGGTACGCGCGACCCAGAGCATGGCGCGGGAGCTGTTGCAGTTGGCGCCGGAGGCGGAATAAGTGAAAGGTTTGTTGCAGCGGGTCAGTCAGGCCCGCGTTGAGGTTGAAGGCGACATAGTGGGTGCGATCGATCATGGCCTGCTGGTGCTGGTTGGCATCGAACCGCAGGATGATCAGGCCAACGCCGACAAGCTGTTGCACAAGTTGCTCAACTACCGGGTTTTCAGTGATGCTGAAGGCCGCATGAACTGCTCGGTGCAGGATGTGCAGGGCGGTTTGCTGCTGGTGTCCCAGTTCACCCTGGCCGCTGATACGCGCAAGGGTTTGCGCCCGGGATTCTCCACGGCGGCACCACCGGAGCGGGCTGCCGAGTTATTCGATTATCTGCTGGCGCAGGCCCGAAAGAGCTGGCCACAGGTGGCGACCGGGCGTTTTGGTGCCGATATGCAGGTGCACCTGATAAATGAAGGTCCGGTTACGCTGATGCTGGAAACCTGACTCAGCTCGGATAGAGGCGCACCCAGAGCATGATCAGCAGCATTGCCGCCACACCCCAGGCCAGCATCGCAAGCAGCAAGGTAGCCGGTAACGGCCAGCGCCCTGCGCTCCAGGCAACGACCAGCAGATAGATCGCATAGGGGATCAGCGACCAGAGCCCGAAAATAGCCGTGGTGCGCAGGTCAGCCGCCGGGCGTTCGGTGCCGATGATGTAATGGGCGATGACGGCGAAGGTCGGAAACAACGGCACCAACCCGGCAATGTAGAAGCTCTTGGAGCGCGCCAGCAGTGCGATCAGCAGAACTGCCAACGCGCCGAGAAGTGCTTTCAGGGTGAGAGAAATCATGAATCCTACCGGGTCGATTGCGCTGTTCAAGCTATGCTCGGCAGGTCACCAAGTCAAGTTCAGTCGCCGGCCGCCAGTGCCTCCTCGACAAACTCCAGCCGGTCCTGCCCAAAGAACATCTCATCGCCGACAAAGAAGGTCGGGGCACCGAAGACGCCACGTTCGATGGCTTGTTCGGTGATCTGGCGCAGGCGATCCTTGACCGCCGGATCATTGATCTTCTGCATCACCTCTTTGATATCGAAGCCGTGCCGGCTCAGCACCTCACCCACCACCTCGGGATTGCCCATATCCAGCTGGTCAACCCACATGGCCTGAAAGACCGCATCGACATAGGGGACGAACTGTTCGGTACCCAGATAGGCTGCTGCGCCGCGCATCAGCTGCATGGTGTTGATCGGGAAGTACGGGTTGTGCTGGAAGGCCACCCCATAGCGTCGGGCGTAACGCTGGAAGTCCTGTCTGGTATAGCGTCCCTTGGCGGGTACGGTGGCCGGTGAACTGTTGCCGGTGGCCTTGAACACGCCGCCCAGCAGCATGGGTTGGAGCGCCAGCTCGGCATTATGGCGCTGGGCCAGATCGGCAATCTGGGTCCAGGCCAGATAGCTGGCCGGGCTGCCCACATCAAAATAGAAATCGACTTTCTTGTTCATTGTCAGTTGTCCTGTGTTGATTGATGGTTCAGAAGGTTTCCATCCATGGCCGCAGATCCAGTTCATGGGTCCAGGCATCCCGCGGTTGGCAATGCAATTGCCAGTACTGTTCGGCAATGTGCTCGGGATTGAGAATCCCCTGCTGATCCTTCAAGGCATAGCGTTCGGGGAAATTATCACGGATGAAGGCGGTATCGATGGCGCCGTCGATGATCGGGTGCGCTACATGAATACCCTGTGGCCCCAGCTCGCGAGCCATGCTCTGAGCCAGCGCGCGCAGGGCAAACTTGGCACCGGCAAAGGCACTGAAGCCCTTGCCGCCCCGCAGCGAGGCGGTAGCGCCAGTGAAAATGATGGTGCCGTGGCCGCGTGGCAACATGGCCTTGGCCGCCTCCCGGCCGGTGAGAAAGCCCGATAGCGCAGCCATTTCCCAGACCTTGCGATAAACCCGCTCGGTGGTTTCGGTGATCGAGAAGTGTACGTTGGCGCCGATGTTGAACACCACCACCTCGATGGGCCCTATGTCCCGTTCGATGTCGCTGAACAGCGCTACCATCTGTTCTTCACTACGGGCATCGCAACCAAACGGATGGGCCTTGCCGCCAGCGGCTTCGATGCTGCTGACCAATGGTTCCAGCTTGTCTGCCTGACGACGGGTGATGCACAGGGTGAAACCTTCACGGGCAAAACGTTGGGCTATGGCTCCGCCGGTGGCATCGCCGGCCCCGATGACAACGGCTACAGGTGGTCTGGACATGGTGACTCCTTAATGGTTCTTTTTTGGAACTGATTTGATAGTCAGTTTCTTTTTGGAACTTGTCAAGCTATCCTGTGGGCCAATACCTCGATGAAGGAGTCGATTATGCGCTGGGAAGAGCTGGATCAGCAGCCCTGTTCATTGTCCCGCACCCTGGCTGTGGTCGGTGATCGCTGGACCTTGTTGGTGCTGCGCGACTGCTTTCTCGGTGTGCGACGGTTTGATCAGTTCGAGAAGCGCCTTGGTGTTACCCGTCATCTGCTGGCTGATCGTCTGAAGAAGCTGGTTGAGCATGGTGTACTGGTCAAGGTGCCCTATCAACAACGGCCGCTGCGCGAAGAGTACCGATTGACCGAGCGCGGACTCGATCTGCATCCGGCGATCATGGCGCTGGTCAGTTGGGGGGATCGGCACATGGCCGATGAGCGCGGCGCGCCGATCCGGCATATCCACAAGGGGTGTGGTCAGGTCATGCGGCCGGTCACGGTCTGCTCCGAATGCGCTGAGCCGGTTGGCGCGCGGGACGTGCGGGTGGAAATGGGTGAGGGTTGGCAGGATGAGGCCGGGGTGTTGTTTACGCCCGTGGCGCGCTGATCAGAACAACCGCGAAATCAGCGCAGTGACCGCAGTCTCCACGCGCAATATGCGCTCACCCAACTGTACCGGCTGAAAGCCTGCAGCACTGAGCTTGTCGACTTCATAGGGAATCCAGCCGCCTTCCGGGCCTATGGCCAGGGTTACTTGGCCGGTCAGTGCGCGAGGGCAGGAGGGGAGGTCTCCGGGATGCGCCACCAGTGCGGTGCTGCCGGCAATCAGGGCGGGCAGATGATCCTCGACAAAAGGCTTGAAGCGCTTCTCGATGCGTACCGTCGGCAGCACCGTATCCCGTGCCTGCTCCAGCCCCAATAACAGGTTTTCGCGGATGACCTCCGGCTGCAGGAAGGGTGTCTGCCAGAAGCTCTTTTCCACCCGATAGCTGTTCAACAGCACTATCTCGGCCACGCCAAGGGTGGCGCAGTGCTGCAGGAAACGACGGAACATCTTGGGGCGTGGCATGGCCAGCAGCAGGGTCAACGGCAGCTTGGCCGGTGGCGGCTGGGTGAGCTCGATCTGCAACTCGGCCTGTTGCGCATCCAGCGCCATGACCTTGCCTTCGCCCATGAGCCCGCCAATCTGGCCGACCCGCAGACTGTCGCCAATGGCTACCTGATGGATCTCCAGCATGTGCTGCAGCCGGCGTCCGCTCAAGCGTACCCGCTGCGGAGCAGTGAAATCCTGCTCCTCAAGCAGCAGCAGGTTCATGCGCTGGGGTTATCGTTTTCGGTATCGGTTTCGCGAGCCATCGGCTTGAGCACGCTGCCGAACAGGATGCCCACTTCATACAGCAACCACATGGGCAGGGCCAGCAGCGTCTGGGAGATGACGTCCGGAGGTGTCAGTACCATGCCGATGGCAAAGCAGCCGACTACCACGTACGGGCGGATCTGTCGGAGCTTGGCTACGTTTACAGCGCCTGCCAGCACCAGCAAAACGGTCGCCACCGGAATCTCGAAGGCCAGGCCGAAGGCGAGGAACAGCGTCATCACGAAACTCAGGTAGCTGTTGATATCGGTCATCACAGCTACCCCGTCGGGAGCCGTGCTGGTGAAGAAGCCGAATACCAGTGGAAACACCACGTAATAGGCGAAGGCCATGCCGGAATAGAACAGGATGATGCTGGAGGCCAGCAGTGGCACGGCGATGCGCTTCTCATGCTTGTACAGACCGGGCGCGATGAAGCTCCAGATCTGATGCAGGACGAAGGGCATGGCCAGGAACAGGGCACTGATCAGCGCCAGCTTGAATGGCGTCAGGAAGGGCGAGGCCACATCCGTCGCGATCATGCTGGTGCCTTCCGGCAGAAAGACCCGTAGCGGCTCGGAGATAAAGGTGTAGAGATCGTTGGCGAAGTAGAACAGGCCAGCGAAAATCAGCATCCAGATCAGCACGATGCGCAACAGCCGGGAACGCAGTTCGGTCAGGTGAGCGATCAGCGGCATATCGCCGCCGGTAGTCTGTTCGGGTAACTTATCACTCATTTGGGCGCAGCCGGATGATCATCAGAGGGGGCGTCGGCCGTATCGGCGACGGACGGTGCAGGTTCGGCAGGCGCAGCGACGACATCCGCATCCGCAGAAACGTCCGGCTTTTCATAAGCTGGTGCGGCGGTGTTGCGCTTGACGTTCGAGGTGCCGGGCTTTTTCGCCAGATCGGCCATGATCTTCTCGTTGTGCAGCGTCTGGCGTATTTCGTCAGCGCCCAGTTCGCGCTCCACCTGACTGCGTACATCAGCCAGACTGCGCTTGATCTGCCCCAGATACAGGCCAGCCATGCGCACCGCGCCGGGCAGGCGCTCGGGACCGAGCACCAGCAGGGCAACGACGGCGACTATCACCATCTCCAGAAAACCGATATCGAACATGGACCGTCAGTCCTTGTGAGGAGTGGATTCCGTTTTCTTCTCGGCCTGGACATCCAGCGTCTCGCCGGGCTTGTCCTCCACCGCGGGCTTGTCGTCGTCGTTCATTGACTTGCGAAAGCCCTTGATGGCCTCGCCGACGTCCGAGCCGATGCCTTTCAGTCGCTTGGTGCCGAACAACAGAATGACGATCACCAGAATGATCGCCAGCTGCCAGATACTGATTCCGCCTAAACCCATCTCAACCTCCAGGGCAGAGCCCTATTCGTGTGTCCGCGCTGCTTTCTCGGCCAGGCCGGATAAATCAAAGCGCCGTTCCAGTTCTTTCAATATGTCATCCGGGCCGAGGCCCAGATGGCTGAGCATGACCAGGCTATGAAACCACAGATCGGCAGTTTCATAAATCAGCTCGCTCTTGTCTTCGCTATGCTGACAGTCCTTGGCGGCCAACAGCGTTTCGGTGCATTCTTCGCCGACCTTTTCCAGGATCTTGTTCAGACCCTTGGCATGCAGGCTGGCGACATATGAACTGTCGGCAGCCGCCTGTTTGCGCTGTTCCAGCACCTCGGCCAGGCGCGCCAGGGTGTCATTCATGCTTGTGCTCATAGATATGTTCCGGGTTCTTGATGACAGGATCACTATCGTGCCACTGGCCGTCACGGAAAACCTTGTAGAAGCAGCTTTCCCGGCCGGTATGGCAGGCGATGCCGCCGCGTTGCTCGACCTGCATGATGATGACGTCGTTGTCGCAATCCAGCCGCAACTCGTGCAGGACTTGTATATGGCCCGACTCTTCGCCCTTGCGCCAGAGCTTGCGCCGGGAGCGCGACCAGTATACGGCGCGGCCCTCATTAGCGGTAAGTGTCAAGGCGTCGCGGTTCATCCAGGCGACCATGAGCACGCGGCCGCTGGCAGCGTCCTGGGCAATGGCGGGTATCAGGCCGTCGGCATCCCATTTGATGCAGTCCAGCCAATCGGTATCGGTTCGAGTATCGGTCATTTCGGTCGGTATGTCCGTCGGTTCGAGTCATCGTCGTCGCGGCGCAGCACCAGCCAGCCGCCAGCGGCCAGCAACAGCCAGTACATGGGCTGGGCGTCGCTCCATAGATGCATGTCGGTGCCCAGGCCATTGGCACCCAGCGCCACCAGCACCACACCGATCAGGCGCAGGGCGACTGTGTCGGCACGGCGGCGGGCGGGAGCATGGTGATCTTGCCGGGCGATATTGTCCAGCGCGCGGTGGGTGGTCTCCAGCAGCGGCGGGATGCGTTCCAGATGCTGGCGCAGGTTCTGCAACTGGTGCCGAGGGCCGGCGCGCTCACGCATCCAGCGTTCCAGGTAGGGTTGGCCGGTGCTCCACAGATCCAGGTCGGGATACAGCTGGCGCCCCAGGCCCTCGATATTGAGCAGGGTCTTCTGCAGCAGCACCAGTTGCGGCTGCACTTCCATATTGAAGCGGCGTGCAGTCTGGAACAGGCGCAACAGCAGCTGGCCGAAGGAAATATCCTTCAGGGGGCGCTCGAAGATAGGCTCGCAGACGCTGCGAATGGCGGCCTCGAATTCATTGGCCTTGGTCTCCGGCGGCACCCAGCCGGAGTCGATGTGCAACTGCGCCACGCGCCGATAGTCGCGCTTGAAGAAGGCCATCAGGTTGCGCGCCAGGTAAGTCTGGTCTTCCGGGGTCAGGCTGCCGACGATGCCGAAGTCGATGGCAATGTATTGCGGCTCCTGCGGATGGCTGCGCGAGACGAAGATATTGCCCGGGTGCATGTCGGCATGGAAGAAGCAGTCGCGGAACACCTGAGTGAAGAACACTTCCACGCCGCGTTCGGCCAGTTTCTTCATGTCGATGCCAGCATCGTGCAGGGCGTCGATATCGGTCACCGGAATACCACTGATGCGCTCCATGACCAGCACCTTGTGGCGGCACCAGTCCCAGTGAATGACCGGTACATAGAGTACCGGGGAGCCAAGGAAGTTGCGCCGCAGCAGGGAGGCGTTGGCGGCCTCACGGTACAGGTCGAGTTCATCGAAGATGGTCTGTTCGTAATCGCGTACGACTTCCACGGGGCGCAACCGGCGCCCTTCGCTCGAGACACGCTCAAGGGTGCGTGCGGCCAGATACAACCACTGGATATCCTGATGAATGGTGTCCTCGATGCCGGGCCGGACCACCTTGACCACCACATCGCTGCCATCATGCAGCAGCGCGGTATGCACCTGGGCAACCGAGGCGGAAGCCAGCGGGGTATCGGAAAACTCGGCAAATACCGCTTCGATCGGCAGCCCCAGCTGTTCTTCGATACGCTTGCGCGCCTGCTCCGGTGGGAAGGGCGGCACCTTGTCCTGCAGAAAGGCCAGTTCGATGGCAATGTCGTCAGGCAGCAGATCACGACGGGTGGACAGAATCTGGCCGAATTTGATGAAGACCGGCCCCAGGCTTTCCAGCGCCAGGCGCAGGCGTGCGCCGCGGGTCAGGTCGCGCGGCGCCGGGTACAGCTTCCAGGGGCCGAGCAGCAGCAGGCGGCCGTACCAGGGCAGCGGCAACGTCTCAACCAACTGATCCAGGCGGTAGCGGGTAAACACCAGCAAGATGCGAAACAGGCGCAGAAAAGCGGTCAGGTTCATGCGTCGTCAGATCCAGTGTCAGGGTGCTCAAGACGCTGGACGCGGGCGTCCAGACGGTCAAGCTGTAGGCGCAGTTCATGAATCAGTGACGCTGAGGCGTCGGCTTCAGCGTGGCCGACCAATTGGCGGCCCTCCTCGGTGAGATAATCACCGATGCTCCGTTGCAGGTTCTGCTGTGTGGTGCCAAGCCAGTTGCGACTGCCCCGTGTGTGGTTGCCGATGGCATGCGCGGCAACCGGGCCTATCCAGCGTGCCAGGGCAGCCTCGCCGTCAATCTGCAGGTCACCGAAGATATTCTGCAACTGCACCAGTACCTGAGTGTCGCCGGTCAATTCCAGCTCCGGTGACAACAGCAGTTGCTGGCGGTTGCTGCTGAGTCCCAGACGTGCCAACAGGCTGGTCGGTGCACTCAGGGTGCAGTCCGCCTCGCCGCCATATTCCTGCATCAGGCGAATACCGGCCTGACCCGGCAGGACATATATCTGCAAGGCAGGCTGGCGCCCGCATATCAGAATGACGCGACCTTCCAGTGCTGCCAGCCGTTTGGCCGTCAGCGGATCCTGTTTGATGGCCATCGCCAGGCTGTGTTCGACGCCGGCCAGCAGGGTGCGACTCAACATCAGGGCTTGATACCGCGATGCAGGGCCACAATGCCGCCGGTCATGTTGTGGTAGGTCACGCGGGCGAAGCCGGTCTCTTCCATCATGCCCTTGAGTGTTTCCTGATCCGGATGCATGCGAATCGATTCCGCCAGATAACGGTAGCTTTCCTGGTCACCGGTGATCAGCCGGCCGATCAGCGGCAGCATGGTGAAGGAGTACTGATCGTAGGCCTTGGACAGCAGCTCATTACGCGGCTTGGAGAACTCCAGCACCAGCAGGCGGCCGCCGGGTTTGAGTACCCGCAGCATGGAGGCGATGGCGTCTTCCTTGTGGGTGACGTTGCGCAGCCCGAAGGCAATGGTGATGCAATCGAAATGGTTGTCCGGGAACGGCAGTTTTTCTGCATCGGCCTGCACGAAGCGCACGTTGCCGGCCACGCCCTTGTCCAGCAGACGGTCGCGCCCGACGCGCAGCATGGAAGCATTGATGTCCGCCAGCACCACTTCACCGGTGGGTCCCACCAGACTGGAGAATTTGCGGGTCAGGTCGCCAGTGCCGCCGGCAATATCCAGCACCCGGTTGCCTGGGCGTACACCGGACAATTCAATGGTGAAGCGTTTCCATAACCGGTGAATGCCGCCCGACATGAGATCGTTCATCAGGTCGTATTTGGAGGCGACCGAATGGAAAACCTCGGCGACCTTGCCGGCCTTTTCCGATTCGGGAACGGTCTGGTAGCCGAAGTGGGTAGTGCGATCCGAGTTGGATTTGTCTGTCATGAGAGCATCTGCCTTGGCAAATTGATGGGCCATTCTACCCGTATTCGAGAGCCCAGAGGGGCTTTTAAGCATGACAACCTGTCGCATGTAGACTCGCGATGCGGCATGCTATGCGTCTTTTTTCAACCATACTGGAAGGGACCGAGATGGCAACCGTAGAAATTACCCGCGAGCATTCATTGGGCAAGGACGCAGCGAAAGAGCGTGCCCAGCTGATGGCAGACAAACTGGCCGCCAAACTGGATGCCAAATGCACCTGGCAGGACGATGAGCTGACCTTCCAGCGCAGCGGCGTCGACGGCAAGATTCGGGTTGGCGATGACAATGTGCACGTGGCGGTCAAGCTCGGCATGATGCTGACGCCCATGGCGGGCATGGTGAAGGGCGAAATCGAAAAAGCCTTGAACAAATACCTGGTCTGAGCCGCCACGGCGGCAGCGCCAATCAACTCTGCTAAGCTGGATATTCTCATCGATAGCGGCTCACGAGGGTGTATTCAAGGCGGACACGAAGAAGCGTGAAAGCAGAGAGTCTCATTGGGTTGACGGCTTGGAAGGTTATTCCCGACAGATCTGGCTGGCTGGTCTGGGGGCTTACACCCGCATGGGTAAAGAGGGCGCCAAGCTGTTTGAGTCGCTGATCCGCGATGGGGAGCAGGCAGAGCAGACAGCCGAAGCCGAAGCCGAGAAGGTCGACGGCAAAGGCTCGCGCAGCAAGAAGGACCCGTTGGAGGGGGCTCGCTCCAAGGTCGACAAGGCGCGGAGCAAATTGACTGACAAGCTCGGTGGCCTCGAGGAAATGTTCGACAAGCGCGTGGCCAGTGCCGTTGAGCGGTTGGGGTTGGTGCGTCAGGAAGAGTTGCAGGTGCTGGAAAGTCGTATTGCCGAGCTGACCCGTGCGGTGGAGCAGCTCAACGCCAAACCGGCCCGCTCTCGCAAGCCGCCGGCTGCCGCTGCGGCCACAGCCCGTTCCACGGTGATCGCCGATTCGGTGGCCCAGGCAGCCAGTGAGGCTGCGGCTGCCCCAGCCCAGACCGCTCCCAAGCGGCGAGCAACCAGTAAGTCGACTGCTGCCAAACCTGCAACGCCCAGGACTGCCAAAGCTGCAGCATCTAAGGACGGAGCGGACAAGCCGGTCAAGACCACTACCCGCCGCCGCACCACGGTGCCGAAAGCAGCTACTCGCGGCAAATCCGCGCCCGCCCCGGCCAGCCGTGTCGAGCCGGGCAAGCCGTCAGAGCAGTAGAACCATGATATGAAGCCAGCTGAATCCAGCGGGCTTCATGACCTCAGAGCATCACTTTCACTACCGAAGTATCCGGATCACGACTGGCGCCGGCCGCCTGCAACTGGTCGAGATAATCCTGCCACAGCGTCTCCTGCTGCTCGCCCAGCTCCAGCAGATAGCTCCAGCTGAATAATCCGCTGTCATGGCCGTCATCAAATACCAGCTTCAGCGCGTAGTTTCCCGCCATCTCGACGGCCGTCAGCGCGACCTTCTGTTTGCCGGTCTGCAACACCGGCCGGCCATGCCCCTGCACTTCCGCCGAGGGTGAGTGTACCCGCAGAAATTCCGCTGGCAGACTGAAGTGTCGACCATCGGCGTAGTGCAGATCCAGCGTACGCGACGCCTTGTGCAGTTTGATCTTGCTGGGTATCGGAGTGGTCATGGCTGGCTCGCTTCAGATCAGTTAGAGAATGTAGCGGGACAGGTCTTCATTGACCGCCAGCTCACCGAGATGCTCGTCCACATAAGCGGCATCGATCACCAGCTTCTCACCGTTCTGCTTGGAGGCCAGATCGCCGGCGCTGAAGGAAACTTCTTCCAGCAAGCGTTCGAGCACGGTATGCAGACGACGGGCGCCGATGTTCTCGGTCTTCTCGTTGACCTGCCAGGCGATCTCCGCCAGTCGGGCTACGGCACTGTCGGCGAATTCCATTTCCAGACCTTCGGTCTGCAGCAGTGCGCGGTACTGTTCGGTGAGCGAGGCATCCGGTTCGGTCAGAATGCGCTCGAAGTCAGCCGGTGACAGCGACTTGAGTTCGACGCGGATCGGCAGGCGGCCCTGCAATTCCGGCAGCAGGTCCGAGGGTTTCGCCACGTGAAAGGCGCCCGAGGCGATGAACAGGATGTGGTCGGTTTTCACCGCGCCGTGTTTG
>JASJKW010000403.1:0-4436 GCA_037621305.1 Pseudomonas sp. | reverse complement strand
ATGGAAGTAGTAGACGATCTGCGCCATGATCCGCGCCCAGTTGATCGAGTTGACCGCGACCAGCCGGTTGCCCTTGAGGAAGCCCTGATCAGCAAAGCTGTTCTTGACCATCTCCTGGCAGTCATCGAAGTTGCCTTCGATGGCGATGTTGTGGATGTTGTCACCGGCGATGGTGGTCATCTGCCGGCGCTGCACTTCGGACACCCGGTTGTGCGGATGCAGGATGAAGATATCCACGCTCTCGCAACGGCGGCAGCCTTCGATGGCGGCCGAACCCGTGTCACCCGACGTGGCGCCGAGAATCACTGCACGCTCGCCGCGCTTGGTCAGGAAGTGATCCAGCAAGCGACCCAGCAGCTGCAGGGCGAAATCCTTGAATGCCAGGGTTGGGCCATGGAACAGTTCCATCACCCATTCATTGGCATCCAGCTGCCGCAACGGCGCAACCGCGCTGTGCGCGAACGCACCGTAGGTATCCTTGAGGATCGCCTTGAAGTCGGCATCGGAAATGCTGCCGGCAACAAAGGGGCGCATCACATTGAAAGCCAGCTCGTGGTACGGCAGGCCAGCCCAGGAAGCAATCTCTTCCTGAGTGAAGCGCGGCAGGTTTTCGGGAACATACAAGCCGCCGTCTGACGCCAGACCGGCAAGCAGTACGTCTTCAAAATTCAGAGCCGGCGCCTGGCCGCGGGTGCTGATATAACGCATTTGTCCAAACCTTTGGTTTGAGCGTCAAGCTTCACGCTTGCCGCTGATTAATCCAATTGTTCCACACGGATCCGCATCAGCGGTCCGGCGACTTCATCCAGCGCTTCCATCGCAGCGATGGCGTCGTTCATGCTCTGCTCACGAACGCGGTGTGTGAGGATGATGATCGGCACCAGACCGTCCTGTTCCTCGACGTCTTTCTGCATGATCGATTCGATGTTGATGCCACGCTCGGACAGAATGCTCGCCACCCGTGCCAGTACCCCGGGACGGTCCTGGGCATGCAGGCGCAGATAGTACGCCGTTTCCACCTCGCCCACCGGCAGGATCGGCAGATCCGACAGCACATCGGCACCGAAAGCCAGGTGCGGCACCCGGCTGCTCGGGTCGGTCGCCAGTGCACGAGCGACATCGATAATGTCCGCAACCACCGCCGAGGCAGTGGGTTCGGCACCAGCGCCAGCGCCGTAATACAGCGTCGAGCCAACCGCATCTCCGTTGACCATCACCGCGTTCATCACGCCATGTACATTGGCCAGCAGACGGTCGGCCGGAATCAGGGTCGGGTGCACCCGCAGCTCGACACCATCGGCCGTGCGCCGGGCAATACCCAGATGCTTGATGCGATAGCCAAAGGCTTCGGCGTAGTTCACGTCAGCGGTGGTCAGCTGGGTGATGCCTTCGGTGTAGGCCTTGTCGAACTGCAGCGGAATACCAAAAGCCAGGGAGGCCAGAATGGTCAGCTTGTGCGCCGCATCAATGCCTTCCACGTCAAAGGTCGGGTCCGCTTCGGCATAGCCCAGCGCCTGCGCTTCGGCCAGCACATCGGCAAAGGTCCGGCCCTTGTCGCGCATTTCAGTGAGGATGAAGTTGCCGGTGCCATTGATGATGCCAGCCAACCATTGTACGCGGTTGGCCGCCAGCCCTTCGCGCAGCGCCTTGATGATCGGGATGCCGCCGGCGACTGCCGCTTCGAACATCACCATGACACCTTTCTCGCGTGCGGCAGCAAAGATATCGTTGCCATGCACGGCGATCAGCGCCTTGTTGGCAGTGACCACATGCTTGCCGTTGGCAATCGCCTGCATGACGATTTCCAGCGCCAGATCATAGCCGCCGATCAGCTCGACGATGACATCGATCTCGGGGTTGTTGACCACGGCAAAGACGTCATCAGTGACCTGGATGTTGTCACCGACATTGCAGGCTGGGTTCGGCTGCCGGGTAGCAATCTGGGCAACCTCGATTACCCGTCCTGCCCTGCGGGCAATCTCCTGTGCGTTGCGTTGCAGAACATTGAACGTGCCACCACCAACGGTGCCCAGACCACATATACCTACTTTGACCGGTTTCAAACTAAGGTCCCCACTGTATTCTCTGTGTTGTAATGGATGCTTCGAATCCGCTCATTCACGGATGAAGATCTTATTTGTTGGCAATAGCCTCTGCCGCCAGATCCCTGGCCGGCTTGTAGCCTGGCACCAGTGTGCCATTGGCCATGAAGATCGCCGGTGTACCCTGCACGCCAACCTGGCCCCCCAGCTTATACTGCTCCTCTACCGGGTTATCACAGGTTGCCGGCGTCACCGACTTGCCCTGTTTGGCACGGGTCATCGCGGTCTGCCGATCATCGGCACACCAGATCGATTGCATGACCTCGGCGGTCTTGCTGTTGGCCCCTGCACGGGGGAAGGCCGCATAGCGCACTTCGATTCCCAACCCGTTCAGCTCGCCAATCTCCTCATGCAGCTTGCGGCAGTAGCCACAGTCCACATCGGTGAATACGGTAATGTGTGTTTTCGGCTGCTCGGCAGCAAACACCACCAGCTCATCGGCCGGAATACCATTGATCACGTCACCTATGGCCTTGGCCTCGACCTCGGCAGTCAGATTGCGCGGCTGGCCATCATTGACGGCAATCAGCGCACCCTGCACCAGATACTTGCCGTCACCACTGCCATACAGCACGCGACCGTTATCCAGCTGGATCTGATACAGATCATTGATCGGCGTCTCGGAAATCGCCGAAACCGCCATCGGAAAGTTCAGCTGATCCAGGCTCTGGCGGATGCTCTGCTCCGCGTCAGCCCAGGACTGTGTCGCGCACAGCGCCAGCAGGCCGGCTGTCAGGTATTTCAGTCGCATTAATCGATCCTCTTGAAGACGAGCAAGCTTATCATGAAACGGTTTTCTCACCCACGGGGATGATGACTGGCATGCAGCTCACGCAACCGATGCCGCGCGACATGGGTATAGATCTGCGTGGTAGACAGATCACTGTGGCCGAGCAGCATCTGCACCACACGCAAATCAGCGCCATGATTGAGCAGATGCGTGGCAAAAGCGTGACGCAACGTATGCGGTGACAGCGCACTGCGGATACCCGCCTGCTGCGAGTGCAGCTTGATGCGGTGCCAGAAGGTCTGTCGGGTCATCTCCCGCGCCTGACGGCTGGGGAACAGCACATCACTGGGTTTGCCCTTGAGCAACGCCGGACGCGACTCGACACAATAGCGCTCGATCCAGGCCAGCGCCTCTTCGCCGAGCGGCACCAGGCGCTCCTTGTTACCCTTGCCGTTTATGCGCAGTACGCCCTGACGCAGGTTCACTTGATCCAGCCTCAAACCAACCAGCTCGCTGACGCGCAAGCCGCAGGCGTACAGCACTTCCAGCATGCAGCGGTCACGCAGTCCCAGGCTGTCATCGATATCCGGCGCCGCCAGCAAGGCTTCCACATCCGCCTCGCTGAGTGAGTCCGGCAGCGGCCTGCCGAGCCGCGGCATGGCTATATCCAAGGTTGGGTCTTCAACTATCAAACCTTCACGCAGCGCATGCCGATAGAAACCGCGCAGACAGGACAGCAAACGGGCCGTGGAGCGCGCCTGATAACCGGTGTTGATGCGCCAGGCCAGATGCTCCATCAGGTCCGGCCGACTGGCCTTGTACAACCCGCCCCTCCCCTCCAGCCAGCCGGCCAGCAGAGAAAGATCAGTTCGGTAGGCCTCCAGCGAATTGGCCGCCAGACCGCGTTCCAGCCACAGGCTGTCCAGATAACGGCCAATGGCACGCAGATCCTCTTCGCTGGGCAGGCAAGGTGCGGGCGTATTCATGCGGGTCTCGGACAGGTTCGTCCGACATCATAGAGGCTTTTGTCACAGGCAACAAAAACCGCCCGCCGAGACCTTCACGTAAACGTCACTCACACGTCCAATTTTTTGCCTTCCTTGATCAGCCCTTCCCGCTGCGGCGGTATGGCATAGGTGCCAACAACGTGCGCCACCGGATCACTCGAGCCTTCCGAATACAACGACACCTCACCCACCGCGAGCAAGCGCCCCACCTTGATGAGCTTGCATTCACCGAGAATGCGCGCATCGGCAGAAGGTTTACGCAGGAAATTGACGGTCAGGCTGGTGGTGACCGCCAATGGCACTATGCCGATCTCGCCGAGAATGGCCACATACAGTGCAACATCAGCCACCCCCATGAGAACCGGGCCCGACACAGTCCCGCCCGGACGCAGCTCATCCGACCCGACCTTATGTGACACGGTTGCCCGGCCATCACCAACGGCCTCGACTATGCATTTGCTTTGGGGGAACTCCGCGGCCATGAAGGTCGCTATTTCTTGTTTTGTTGCGGACATCGGCTTGCTCCCGGAGATCAGGCTCCACTGAGGATTAAGGTGTTAAGTATGCTGGATGAGCATAGAGCCTTTAGCGGAGCCG
>JASJKW010000402.1:0-4694 GCA_037621305.1 Pseudomonas sp. | reverse complement strand
TGACCAACCATTTCGCTGACTGCCAGACCCAGCGAGTCGGGCAGGCCCTGACCGCCGTATTCGGGGTCCAGGGACAGGCTCGGCCAACCGCCTTCGACGAACTGCTCGTATGCTTCCTTGAAGCCGGTCGGAGTCTTCACGCCATCGGCGGACCAGGTGCAACCTTCAGTATCACCAACGCGGTTCAGCGGTGCGATGACCTGTTCACAGAATTTGGCACCCTCTTGGAGGATGGCATCGACCATGTCGGGGGTGGCGTCTTCGCATCCCGGCAGGCTGCTGTAATGCTCTTCATAACCCAGTACTTCGTCGCGAACAAAACGGATGTCACGCAGGGGAGCCTTGTATTCTGGCATGGGTACTGACCTCAACGATTATTTCAGGATTCGGGACGGCGACGAGCCAGACGGCCCATTCAAACACGTGTTTGAAACTTACGTTTCAGCCAGACCAATGTCAAGCCCTGCTGGATGAAAAGCAGTGAGAAAACATATGGGAAGTTTGAGACTGGCAGTAAAGGTCAAGGAGCTGAGAGTGATGGTTGGTAATATTCCGTGAGCGTGAGCAACTGCTCTGAATCGACTCACTTGCACTACGCCAAAACCGGGACGCAGAGCGTCCCTGCATGCATTCCCACGCTGGAGCGTAGGAACGATCTGGTCCTGAGCCAGCGCTCTGTGTGGAGCGGTCGAGGCGGCTTAGCCGCTCTTCTACAAAGGCTGGCTCAAGCTCTGATAAGGACGCAAGATTACAGGCCAGCGGTTGGACTAATGAGCGTATCCAGCGCCAGGTGCTCAGCAACCGCAGCCGAGCTGAGCTGCTCCAGCCGTGGCACCACGCCCAGACAGGGCGCTTTCAGTAAGGTTTTCAACGTTTGCAGATTATGCTGTTGGCGATCCATTTGCGGATCAACCTGATTGGCCACCCAGCCGGCCAACTTAAGACCATCAGCAGCAATGGCCTCAGCCGTCAGCAACGCATGATTGATGCAGCCCAGGCGCAGCCCCACCACCATGATCACCGGCGCATCCAGCTCGATGGCCAGATCAGCCAGCGTCTCCTGATCATTCAACGGCACGCGCCAGCCACCCGCTCCTTCCACCAGGGTCAGATCCGCGCCGCGTTCGAATACCTTGAAACAGCCGGAGGCCAGCTTGGCAGCCGTCAGTTCCAGTCCAACTTCCCGGGCAGCGATGTGTGGAGCAATCGGCGGGGCCAGCGCCACCGGGTTGAGCACCTCGTAGCTCAGCGGCGGGGAGCATTCCGCCTGCAATGCCAGGGCATCGTCATTGCGCAGCCCTTCGGGAGTAGACTCACAGCCGGCGGCGACCGGTTTCACTGCTGCGGTCGTCAGCCCGCGCCTACGCGCTGCGTGCAGCAAGCCTGCGGCAATAGTGGTCTTGCCGATCTCGGTATCGGTGCCGGTGATGAAGTAACGCTGAGGCATGTAAAGGGCTCCGTATCAGCTGGGTTTGAACATCAGTATCTGTGCCACTTGCCAACTGGCAGGTAGCCCCTGGGGTGTACGGAAAAGTTCGTAAGCGTCCGTCAGCAGACGCAGTCGCGCCCTGCCGGTGAGCCCGCCCGGTCGGCCGGGATTGATATTATGCGCGCCGAGCGCCTTGAGCTCGTGGGTCAATTCCCCGAGACGCTGGTAATGCAGGGTGTGCTCTTCCACTTCGCAGCGCCAGTCGGCAAAACCCGCCGCAGCGAGACTGCTTTCCAGCTCAGCGGGCGCCATGAAACGGTTGACGTGAACAAAGTCATCGACTGCCCGCCAGGCCGTGCGCAGTTCGTGCAGGCTGCCTTCCAGCAAGGTATTGAAAGCCAGACAGCCGCCGGGACGCAGTACCCGATACGCCTCACGCAGCACCCGCAACAAGTCAGGACACCACTGCAGTGCCAGGCTGGAAAAGATCAGATCCTGCGAGTTCGAGCGCAGCGGCAAGGCCTCGGCATCGGCTGCCACCCAGTGGGTTATTTCCGGACTGATCTGACGAGCATGCCGCAGCATGCCTTCAGCCAGATCCAGTCCCACGACCCCTTGTTCGAACCGCGCATGCAACGCGCGACTGAATGAATCGGCAATCAGCCGCTTGTCAGGCAATTGCTCAGGCATGCCCGGACCCCAGCCATCCGCCGATCTCCTCAGCCAGCCAGAGCGGTTGCTCCAACGGCAAGGCATGGCCAGCCTGTGGATGCACCACCACACTGGATGCGTCATGCAACGCTGCAATGGCTGGCGCAGCACCTTCCGGCACCAGCGCGTCCAGCGCCCCGAGACAATGCAGCATGGGCTGGGTCGGACGACTTAATGCCACGCGGTTATCGAGCATGCCCAGAACCGCCAGGGCATGCAGACGCCGATCGGCATCCAGCGCATCCCAGGACAGATTCTTGGCCAGCTGCCTGGCATGTGGACTGCCCTGGGTGACCAGCAGAGCGAAGCGCTTGAGGGTTTTCTCCGGCGTATCGCGATAGTCGTTATAGAACGCCTTGAATGTGTCCGTCGGCATGGCGTCAGCCCAGCTTTTGCGTTCAACAAAGCAGGCATTGGCGGCCAGGGTGACGACCTGAGGGAAGTGCTCCGGGAATCGCCGATGCAGCTGCACCGCAAGCATGCCACCCAGGGACCAGCCAATCAGCACGCCCGGCTTGATCTGTTGGGCAAGACTGCTCAGATCGGTTTCCAGACTGGATAGCTGAATCGCTGGCAGCGGCAGGATATCCACAGTGACGTTCGGGATACGCTCGAGCAACGCCTCGCGCAACGGCTGCATATTGTCCGGTGCCAGCGCCCAGCCTGGTAATAGAGTGATGTGTTTCATGCGCTTATCTCCGGCAAGCTGGATAGAGCCTGCTGCAAAGCTTCCAGCAGGCGGTCAATATCCTCCGCACTATGCGCAGCAGACAGGGTAACGCGCAATCGCGCCGTGCCTTGAGGAACCGTCGGCGGGCGGATGGCGGTCACCAGAATGCCGCGCTCACGCAACGCAGCGGACAGCTGCATGGCGCGTTCGCTGTCACCGATCAGCAGCGGCTGGATCGGCGTGGGGCTGTCCATCAACTGCAAACCAAGTGCACTGGCGCCCTCACGGAAGCGCGCAATCAGCCGCGCCAGGTGTTCCCGGCGCCAGCTTTCCTCACGCAGCAATTGCAGACTTTTCAGCGTGGCCCACGCCACTGCCGGCGGTTGGCTGGTGGTGTAGATATAGGGCCGGGCAAACTGGATCAGGGTTTCGATCAGCTCTTCACTGCCCGCAATAAAGGCGCCGGCCGTACCAAAGGCCTTGCCCAGCGTGCCCACCAATACCGGCACGTCATCCAGGCCCAAGCCGTAATGCTCGACAACACCGCCGCCCTGCTTGCCCAGGCAACCAAAGCCATGGGCATCATCAACCATGACCCAGGCGCCTTGCGCTCGGGCCTGCGCGCAGATAGCCGGCAGGTCGGCCAGATCGCCATCCATGCTGAACACTCCATCGGTGACCACCAGGGTATTGCCGACGGCCTTGGCCAACCGCTTGTTCAGGCTGTCTGCATCATTGTGCAGATAACGGGAAAAACGCGCACCACTGAGCAATCCGGCATCCAGCAGCGAGGCGTGATTGAGCCGGTCCTGCAGAACAGTATCACCCTGCCCGACCAGTGCAGTAATGGCGCCCATATTGGCCATGTAACCGCTGGACATCAGCAGCGCCCGCGGCCGACCAGTCAGCTCCGCCAGCGCGTCTTCCAACTGATGGTGCGCCTCGCTGTGACCAATCACCAGATGCGAGGCGCCGCCGCCAACACCCCAGCGGCGCACGCCCTCGACCATGGCCTCAGCCACCTCGGGATGATTGGCCAGCCCCAGATAGTCATTGCTGCAAAACGCCAGCAACCGCTGTCCGTCGACCGTCACC
This sequence comes from Pseudomonas sp., assembly GCA_037621305.1. Taxonomy (GTDB): domain Bacteria; phylum Pseudomonadota; class Gammaproteobacteria; order Pseudomonadales; family Pseudomonadaceae; genus Halopseudomonas. The sequence continues at coordinate 789 of JASJKW010000402.1, read as the reverse complement.
TGCACATCCTGCGGCGAGGTCAGCCGTGGGCGCTGGCGGTAGAGATGGGCCGCGCGGCGCTCGGCCAGGCGGCTGGATAGGTCAAAAGGCATAGGTCCACGCGGCTGCCAGCAGCAAGCTCAGATACCAAGCTTGCCGTGCAGACTCAAGAATTCAGGATACCGGCACTGGCCGGGCCAACTACTCGGACAGCGTGATCAGGGGCGACCCTCAGACCGCCGCCGCATTGGTGAACATGGCGCTGTCGCGCTGTTCGATCAGTGCCTGCTCGATCGCTGCCTGATGCACTTCATCATCATGCTCCTGACGCTCCTCGGGCTTGATACCCAAGCGGTCGAACAGACGCATGTCTTTCTCCGCCTGCGGGTTGCTGGTGGTCAGCAGACGGTCGCCATAGAAGATCGAGTTGGCGCCAGCGAAGAACGCCAGTGCCTGGGTCTGTTCACTCATCTGCTCGCGACCGGCAGACAGACGCACATGGGATTCAGGCATCATGATGCGTGCTACGGCGAGCATACGGATGAAATCGAAGGGATCGATGTCCTCGGCGTCTTCCAGCGGCGTACCAGCAACCTTGACCAGCATGTTGATCGGCACGCTTTCCGGGTGCTCTGGCAGATTCGCCAGCTGGATCAACAGGCCAGCACGGTCTTCCAGCGATTCGCCCATACCAAGAATCCCGCCCGAGCAGATCTTCATGCCCGCATCGCGCACATAGGACAGCGTCTGCAGACGGTCACCATAGGTACGGGTAGTGATGATGTTGCCGTAGAACTCCGGCGAGGTGTC
>JASJKW010000401.1:0-4199 GCA_037621305.1 Pseudomonas sp. | reverse complement strand
CAAGGTGTTCAATTAAAATTGCGGCCAAACGATAAAGACTCGAGCTTATAGTTGTAGAAGCGCTGAAAAAATAGAGCGGGCGCCCGGAGCATTTTATGCTGCGTCTTACGTTGTCCAAGGCTGTGAGCTGTCAGACGGCTCCGTGTGCTGTCTGGCTAACGGGTGCGGATAGGAGAAAAACTGTCAATGAAAGAGCTTTATTTTGTTCGTCACGGACAAACTGAATGGAACGCGATTCGTCGTATGCAGGGCCAGTGGAATTCTGATCTGACTGAGCTGGGTCGCGAGCAAGCTGATGTGAATGGTCGGTTGCTCAAACCATTGGGCATTGAGTACATGGTGGCGTCCCCGCTTACTAGAACACGTCAGACGGCAGAAATTATTACTGAATATCTGAGTATTGATTTTGCGGTTGATGAGCGTATCAAAGAGTGGCACTGCGGCGACTGGAGCGGCGAAATGTGGGACGAAGTCCCTCACAAGTGGCCAGAAGAGTTTGCCGCGTGGCGGGCCGACCAGTTCCACTATCGGGGACCGGGTACTGAGAACTATCCCGATATGATCGAGCGGTCGACACCGTTTCTGGGTGAGGTTTTATCAAGAAAATTCAGTAAAATTGCCATCGTTTCCCACGGCATGATCGGTCGAGCGATGATTGGTACGTTGCTCTCAATGTCCCCCGAAGAGATGTTTTCCTTTGGTCAGGCCAACGATACGGTCATTCACCTGACCGGGGGTGAGGGTGACTTTTCAGTTCAGCATTACATCGGTGGCGAGGGCCCGTATGTGGGTTTGCCGCCTCGCAATTTCTAGTGCTGTTTTGGGCTGGTGCTTGAAGATTGCCGGTAACCAAAGCACCTCGGGCGCCAGGTGATACGCATAAGCAGGAGTTTTTCTTGAAGAAGGATGCCAGGTTTTCACCCTGCGGAAGATACCGATACGCCCAGTGGTGCGTATGGGATGAAACCAAACCGCATGTGGCGATCATTGGCTTGAACCCGACCAGAGCCGATGCAGTAAAAAACAATCCGACGATCAACCGCTGTATCGCCTTTGCCCGGTCTTGGGGTTACGGTGGTGTCTGTGTGGCTAATCTGTTTGCTTTCGAGGCGATAACGCCTGCGGAGCTGATGCGTGCCGAGGACCCGGTGGGGCCGGATAATGATCGGTGGTTGCTGGAGATAGCCCGAGCAGCTGATGCCGTTGTGGCGGCATGGGGTAATGATGGTGCCCATCTCGGACGATCTGCTGAGGTGAGGCGGATGATTCCCGGTCTGCACGCACTGAAGGTCAACAAGTCTGGTGAGCCTGCTCACCCGTTGTATCTGAAGGGAAGTCTGGTGCCGGTACTCTTGAGTCTTTGAGTAATGTGGGCTCGGTGGGGCTGGATCGTGAGAAGCGGGCAGGGGGCCGAAAAGCCATGGCCAGAAACCAAAACCGGACGCCTGAGCGTCCGGTTTGTCGTTCCAATCAACGGCGGCGAAACAACGGCAGCGGCTGATCGGTGGAGGCCTGATACACCTCGGAGAAGTCATTCAGGCTGGCCAGTGCTGCATGCGGGTCGTGGTCTTCGCGCAGGGCGTAGGCGTCAAAGCCGCAGCGGTGCATGAAGAACAACTGGTCGCGCAGAACATCGCCAATGGCTCGCAACTCGCCCTGATAGCCATAACGATCACGCAGCAGACGTGCGTTGGAGTAATTGCGGCCGTCACTGAATACCGGGAAGTTCAGCGCGATAACCTGAAAGTGCTGCAGGTCATCGGCAATCCCTTCGGCTTCTTCATCAGCATCCAGCCATACACCCAGACCACCGTCGCGCGCTTTGAGCGCATGGGCATGCTCAAACCACAGGGCCAGCGGCACTATGATGTTGCCGGTGTTGGTCAGGTCGTCGGTGTTGGTGTCCTTGGGCAGCAGTTGCCAGGCGTCTTCAACGACCTGATTACCCTTAATTATTTGCTGCATACACTTGCTCCTTGAACGGGGCCATACCGATACGCTCGAATGTATCGATGAAACGCTCTTCCGGGGTGCGGTTTTCCACGTAGACGTCAATCAGCTTCTGTACCACTGTTGGCATCTGGTCGGCGGCGAAGGAGGGGCCGAGAATCTTGCCAATGGCCGAGTCACGACCTGACTTGCCGCCAAGGGATACCTGGTAGAACTCCTGACCTTTCTTGTCGACGCCGAGAATGCCGATATGACCGACGTGGTGGTGACCACAGGCGTTCATGCAGCCGGAGATGTTCAGTTCCAGCTCGCCGATATCATGCAGGTAGTCCAGGTTGTCGAACTGACGCTGGATGGATTCGGCAATCGGAATCGATTTGGCGTTGGCCAACGAGCAGTAGTCGCCGCCGGGGCAGCAGATGATGTCGGTCAGCAGGCCGATGGTCGGTGTGGCGAAACCCAGTTCGCGGCACTGTAGCCACAGCTCGTAGAGCTCGCTCTGCTTGATATAGGGCAGTACCAGGTTCTGGTAATGCGTTGAGCGAATCTCGCCCAGGCTGTAACGGTCAGCCAGATCGGCGGCGGCGTCCAGCTGCTCGGCGGTGATGTCACCGGGAGAGATGGAGGTCGCTTTCAGCGACAGGGTGACTGCGGCATAGCCCGGCACCTTGTGGGCTTGAACGTTGCGCATGGCCCAGTTGTTGAAGCCTTTGTCGGTTTCGCGCTTGCTCAGGTAGCCGGCATCATCACCGTCCAGGGTTTCGTACTGTGGCGGTACAAAGTACTTGCTGACGCGCTGCAGTTCGGAATCCGTCAGCGTCGCGCTGCCATCCTTGAGGTTCTGCCATTCGGCTTCGACTTTCTCGGCAAATACCGCCGGTGTCAGCGCCTTGACCAGAATCTTGATCCGCGCCTTGAACTTGTTGTCCCGGCGGCCGTAGCGGTTGTACACACGCAGGATGGCTTCGAGATAGGTCAGCAGGTGCGGCCAAGGCAGGAATTCGCGGATTTCGGCACCGACCATGGGGGTGCGGCCAAGGCCGCCGCCAACCAGAACCTGGAAGCCGAGTTCGCCTTGTTCGTTGCGTACTGCATTCAGGCCGATATCGTGAATGCCAATCGCTGCGCGGTCTTGTTCAGCGCCGTTGATGGCGATCTTGAACTTGCGTGGCAGGAAGGCGAATTCGGGGTGAAAGGTGGACCACTGGCGGATGATTTCACACCAGGGACGCGGGTCGATCAACTCGTCTGCAGCAACCCCGGCGAACTGGTCGGTGGTAGTGTTGCGAATGCAGTTGCCGCTGGTCTGGATGGCATGCATCTGAACCTGGGTCAGCTCTTCGAGAATGTCCGGTACTTCTTCCAGATTCGGCCAGTTGAGCTGAATATTCTGACGAGTCGTGATGTGCGCATAGCCCTTGTCGTACCGACGGGTAATGTAGGCCAGTTTACGCAGCCGCTCGGCTGACAGCACGCCATAAGGCACCGCGATACGCAACATGGGCGCGTAGCGCTGAACATACAGGCCGTTCTGCAGGCGCAGCGGGAGAAATTCCGCTTCGGAAAATTCGCCGGCGAGGTAGCGGCGTACCTGGTCGCGGAACTGCTTGGCGCGGTCCTCTACGATGCGTTGATCATACTCGTCGTAAATATACATTCTGACAACCTGTTGTTGGGCGTTCATTGCCCGTGACTACGGAAGCTCAGCCCTGCGGGGCTCAGGAAGCGCGGAGACAATATCAGTTTTGCTTTATGCTTAAAAGGAATGTTTATCTATATGCTTAGATCGAATAAGGATGTTCCGGCACAAGGTAACTTGTGCATTTGACTGGTCTGGGCTTAACTGTACCGGCAGTACATTCCCATTTCAAAAACAACAGGAATTCTATCATGAGCGACGACGAGATTCACACTGGCGGAGACCAGAACAGCGGGCTCGACGCTTTTGCCGCAGTCACATTGATTCTGATTGCGGTATTGACGGTCGTGTTCTGGGTCAGCCAGCACTAAGCCACAGGGCAGGGACTGATTACCCTGCCAGGTGCGTTACCAGTTTCACAATACCCACCAATACCAGAATGAACACCAGCATGAAGCCAAGCCCGAAATAGATGAAGTGGCTTGGTTTTCCCTGGCTGAAATCCCGCTCCCTGGCCTTGTTGCTCTGTACCCCCAACGCACCGAACAGAATGGTGCTGAACATGTCTCGCAAGCGCATCTTGCTTGGGCTGGTGGACTCGTTCCTTTCG
>JASJKW010000400.1:0-2672 GCA_037621305.1 Pseudomonas sp. | reverse complement strand
ACGCTGGCCGCAGAACAGCGCAGCCCTGAATGGCTGGCTGACTTGCGCGTGCGTGGTGCTGACATCTGGTCGTCCGCCAAATGGCCGACTCGCAAGACCGAATTGTGGAAATACACGCCGCTGACCGCATTGCAGAATGACAATCCGGCGCAGTGGGCGCAGGTTGATAATTGTGCGTGGCAGCAGGCGATTGACCCCATCGAGCTGGATGCAACGCGACTGGTGTTCATCAACGGACATTTTTCCGCTGAACATTCCAGCGCGCTGCCCGCTGGCGTGGTGTGCTTCGCCAATGCCGATGCCAGTCAGCAGGCGCTGATTCGTCAGCATCTGGGTACCGTGGCCAACACCGCAGAGCACCTGTTCGCCGCCCTGAGCAACGCCTGGGCCGCCGATGGCATCCTGCTGCATGTGCCTCGCGGCGAGAAGCTGGCAAAGCCGGTCTATATTCTCAACGTCGCCACACCGGAAGCACAGCCGGCAGTCAGCAGCCAGCGTGTGCTGGTGGTTCTGGAAGACAATAGCCAGGCGGAACTGATTGAGCACTATGTGTCCGGCAGCGAGCAGCAGAACCTGTTCGTCAACAGCCACACTGAAATAGTGGTCGGCAACAACGCCGAGCTGCAGCATTACCGCATCAACCTGGAGCAGGAAGACCTGCTGCACGTGGGTGGAGTACACGTGAACCTGCACCGCGCCGCGCGTCTGCATGGATTCACCCTGGCTCAGGGCAGCCGCCTCAAGCGGATTGACTACCACGTCAATATGCGCGGGGAAGGTGCTCACATGGAGCTGCACGGCGTCTATCTGCCGCGCAACAAGCAACTGATCGACTATCACACCAACGTCGAGCACCGTGTGCCCAACTGCACCAGTAATGAGGTGTTCCGCGGCATTATCGGCGACTCGGCCAAGGCGGTGTTCAACGGGCGGATACATATCCACCCGCAGGCTCAGAAGACCCTGGCGGAACTCAGCAACAAGAACCTGCTGACCTCACCCAAGGCAGAAGTCAACACCAAGCCGGAGCTGGAAATCTACGCTGACGACGTACGCTGCGCCCATGGCGCGACCATCAGTCAGCTTGACGAGACGTCGGTGTTCTACCTGCAGAGCCGCGGCGTTACACGCACCGAAGCGATCCGCATGCTCAGTTTCGGCTTCATCAACGAACTGCTCAATCAGGTGCCGGAGCAGGCTATACAGGACTATCTGCGCCCGCGACTGACCACGCTGTTTGGTCAGGGCGATGAGAAACTGGGGCAGTTGGACTATGACTGATCTGGCCGTGGGCACCCGCAGCGCCTTCAATGCCGAGCAGGTGCGCCAGGACTTTCCGATCCTGCATCAGGAAGTCCATGGCAAGCCGCTGGTGTATCTGGACAACGCAGCGACAACGCAGAAGCCAGAGGCTGTCATCCAGGCGATAGTGGACTACTACCGTCAGGACAACAGCAACGTGCACCGCGGCGCACATGCCTTGGCCGAACGCGCTACCGAGAAGTTCGAGAACGCCCGGATCAAAGTTGCCGAATTGATCAATGCCCCTGAAGCACGGCAGATCATCTGGACTCGCGGCACGTCAGAAAGCATCAACCTGGTCGCCGCGAGCTGGGGTCGCAGCCAGCTGAAGGAAGGCGACCGGATACTGGTCTCGGCCATGGAGCACCATTCCAACATTGTGCCGTGGCAGATGATCGCGGCGCAGATGGGCGCTACCGTCGAGGCGATTCCGGTCGACAATACCGGCACCATCGATCTGGCAGCGTATGAAGCCATGCTCGATGATCGGGTACGTATGGTCGCCTGCGGTCACGTGTCCAACGCATTGGGCAGTGTCAATCCGGTCGAGCAGATTATCCGTCTGGCCCACGCCGCCGGCGCGGCCTGCCTGATTGATGGCGCCCAGGCAATGAGCCACCTGCGGGTGGATGTGCAGGCGCTGGATTGCGATTTTTACGTGTTTTCGGCACACAAGATGTTCGGTCCGACCGGCGTTGGTGTGCTGTATGGCAAGGTTGACTTGCTGGAGGCCATGCCGCCATATCAAGGCGGTGGCGAGATGATCGAAACGGTCAGCTTCGCCGGTACCACCTACAATCAGCTGCCATACAAATTCGAAGCCGGCACGCCGGATATCGCCGGGGTGATTGCCCTGGGTGCTGCGGTGGATTATCTGCAGAGCATCGACAGGGATGCGGCCGAGCGTCATGAACAGGACCTGCTGGAGTACGCCGAGGCGAAGGCGCGCGCCATGCCTGGGATCACTCTGGTCGGCACTGCAGCAGAGCGTGCTGGGGTGTTGAGCTTTCTCATGGAGGGTACCCATCCCCATGATGTTGGCATGCTGCTGGATCAGCAGGGTGTTGCGGTGCGTACCGGCAACCATTGCGCTCAACCGATCATGGAGCAACTGGGCATCCCGGGCACGGTACGCGCCAGCTTCTGTTTCTACAACACCAGAGCCGACATTGATCGTCTGTTCGAAGCATTGGCCAAGGCGAAACAGTTTCGTGTCGAGGAGTAGAATATGAGTGTCGAATCATTTGATCCAACCAGCCAGGCGGTGTCCGTCACCCCGGCTGCGCTCGCACACTTCCGGCGTCAGCTGACCAATCAACCGGGTAAGTCGGTACGGGTCAGTATCAAGAAGAGCGGTTGTACCGGTTTCA
>JASJKW010000399.1:0-4641 GCA_037621305.1 Pseudomonas sp. | reverse complement strand
CGAAGGTGCTGACAGCGTCACGGAAAGCCTGCCCGATGGCCTTGGGTCGCCGGGTTTCCATGTCCGCATGCACATAGACAATCTCACCGGTAACCAGCAGCTCCTGCTCGCGATAGATACCGATGGCAAACTGCATGCTGCTATTGCCCAGCCGGGCGATGCGCACATGAATATCCAGCAGATCGTCGAAGCAGGCCGGCGCCTGATACTCCAGCAGGGTTCGCACGGCAAAGAAGTCGCTGCCGGTGATGCCGGTATCCGGATGAGCCGTTTTCAAGGCGCGGAAATACTCGGTGATGCCGACGTCAGCATAGGTCAGATAATGCCCATTGAAGACTATCCCCTGTGGGTCGGCTTCGGCCCAGCGCACGCGCAGCGGGCAGCTGAACCGGAAGTCGCTCTGCTGCATGGCGCTCACTCCTGAGGCTGGTTGGTGATCAGGGTACCGACGCCTGTATCGGTGAAGATTTCCAGCAACACTGCGTTGGGTACCCGGCCATCGACGATGATGGCGCTGCCCACGCCGCCCTGTACCGCATCCAGTGCACAGCGAATCTTCGGCAGCCTGCCGCCATAGATGGTGCCGTCAGCGATCAGTTCGTCGACCTGCGTGGTGGTCAGGCCGGTCAGCACCTTGCCTTCCTTGTTCATCAGACCGGCGATATTGGTCAGCAGCATCAGTTTCTCGGCGCCCAGCGCTTCGGCCACCTTGCCTGCCACCAGATCGGCGTTGATGTTGTAGGAGGTACCGTCTTCGCCGACCCCGATGGGCGCGATCACCGGAATGTAGTCGTCGGAAATCAGCCGGTTGATCAGCTTCACGTTGACCTCGGTCACTTCGCCGACATGGCCGATATCGATGATCTCCGGCTTGTCCATGCCGGGTGTGCGGCGGGTGACCTTGAGTTTGCGGGCGCGGATCAGGTTGGCGTCCTTGCCGGTCAGGCCGAGGGCGCTGCCGCCGTGCTGGTTGATCAGGTTGACGATGTTCTTGTTGACCTGGCCGCCGAGCACCATTTCCACCACGTCCATGGTTGCACTGTCAGTGACGCGCATGCCTTCGATGAACTCGCTGGCGATGTTCAGGCGCTTGAGCAGATCACCGATCTGCGGGCCGCCGCCATGCACGACTACCGGATTGATGCCGACGGTCTTCATCAACACGATATCCTTGGCAAAACCGGCCTGCAGCTCTTCGCTTTCCCTGGCGTTGCCACCGTACTTGATGACGATGGTCTTGCCGGTAAAGCGTTGGATATAAGGCAGCGCTTCGGTCAGGATTTTGGATACCTGGGTAGCGGCGTCACGGCTCAACATGATGATTCTATTCTCCTGGTCATAAATTGGTCAGATCAAGGTCGGGGGCCACGGTGGCCAGCTGATGGCGGAACAATTGGCGAATGCGCTCCAGTGCCGCGACGGTATCGGCCTCGAAACGCAATACCAGTACCGGTGTGGTATTGGAGGCGCGCACCAGGCCCCAACCATCAGGGTAGTCGACGCGGATGCCATCAATGGTGCCGATGCGCGCCTGCTCGCCCCAATCGGCTGCGCTGGCCAGCGCTTCCATCAAGCTGAACTTGCGCTCCTCGCCCACGGTCAGGTTCAGTTCGGGCGTATTGATACCGGTTGGGTAGCGGTCGAACAGGGCGTTGATCTCGTCGCGATCCTGCGTCAGCATCGAGATCAGCTCCAGCAAGCGACAAGCGCTGTATAGTCCATCATCAAAGCCGTACCAGCGTTCCTTGAAGAACACATGGCCGCTCATTTCGCCGCCGAGCAGTGCATTGGTCTGCTGCATCTTGGCCTTGATCATCGAGTGGCCGGACTTCCACATCACCGGACGTCCGCCCAGGCGGCTGATCAGCTGCGGCAACTGACGGGTGCATTTCACATCAAATACGATGTCGGCCCCGGGGTTGCGAGTCACTATGTCTTCGGCAAACAGCATCAGCAGACGGTCGGCGCAGATGATCTCACCGTTGGCGGTCACCACGCCGAGCCGATCGGCATCGCCATCAAAGGCCAGGCCCAGATCGGCGTTGTGTTGTTTGACGATCAGCAGCAGGTCCTGCAGGTTCTCGGGTTTGCCGGGGTCAGGGTGATGATTGGGGAAGGCGCCATCCACCTCGCAGTACAGCGCCACCACCTCGCAGCCGAGTTTTTCCAGCAGCGTCTGGGCTATGACTCCGCCCACGCCATTGCCGCAATCCACCACTACCTTGAGCGGGCGAGCCAGCAGCACATCGTCAACGATGCGGTCGCAATAATGCGCGAGGATTTCCATCGCTGCGCAGCTGCCGTTGCCCTCATGCAGTCTGTTCTGCTCCAGGCGTTGGCGCAAGGCGGTGATGCGTTCGTCGGCCAGGGTCTGGCCGGCGATGACGATTTTCAGGCCGTTGTAATCCGGTGGGTTGTGGCTGCCGGTCAGCATTACCCCCGATGTGGCCTCGGTGACATGGGTGGCGTAGTACAGCACCGGGGTCGGCACCATGCCCAGGTCGATGACCTGGCAACCGCTGTCGGTCAGGCCGCGTATCAGTTGGCTGCTCAGCTCGGGGCCGGATAGCCGGCCATCGCGCGCCACTGCAACCTTGGGTTGGCCGGCATCGATCGACTCGCTGCCAATTGCCCGACCCAGCCAGTAGACATGGTCTGCGGTGAGGGTACGCCCAACCACGCCGCGGATGTCATAGGCACGGAAGATTTCCGCAGGCAGGGCCGGTGGGCTGGCAATGGCGAGCGTATCCGGCAGGTCATCCAGAATGTCGATATCCAGCACCTCTTCCAGCGCAGGCGGCTGCGGTTCAGTAGGGGCGGGTTTGGCTGGCGGCGCGGTCGGGGCCTGCGCTGCGCGGCTGGCCAACTGCATGATGCTCTGGGCCAGTGGCTCAAGTGGACCCAGACGCAGGCCGGCGGCCTTGTGTCCCTTGGTCAGCTGTGCCAGCGTCTCGGCGTCGGTGGTCAACGCCTTGTTCCAGCTGCGCTGCAGCAGCATCAGGCTGGCCAGAGCGCCCGCCAGCACCAGCAGAAAAGCCGCGAACAGGACCAGCGGATTGGGCGCTCCGGCGCCCATGGCGGTACCGCCTTGAAACGTCAGCTTCCAGGCCGGGTTGTCGGTAGGCAGACTGAGCACCTCACCCTGTCCGCTGCCGGCCTGGTACAGCGGCTGTGTCGGGCTGGCGGGGAACTGCTGAATCAGTGAGACCTTGCCGGCGCCGTCTGGCAGCTGCGGCAATCCAGCGGTCAGGCGCTGCAGCTCGAATACTGCCAGCAAGCTGCCGCCGACCGGCGATTTGGGTGAGGCGCGCAGCGGCTTGACCATGTACAGCCGCCAGTGATCGCCGACCTTGTGTGCTTCTGCCGGTACCGTCAAGCCGCGCTCGGCGCGGCGGATCATGTCCAGAGCAGCGAAGCTCAACGGCGCCTGGTCGTGGTCACGGCTGCGTGCGGCGCCGGGCAGGTGTGTATAGACCGCCAGGTTATCGGCAAATTGGTAATGCAGCAGGCGATCCAGTGTCGCGTTGCCACCCTGCTGGAGGGTTGCCGGCAGTTGCGGATTGGCGGCGACCCGGGTCAGGTCGGCATCAAGTCGCGCCAGGGTATGGTTGAAAGCGCTTTGCTGTTGGCTGGCGTAGGCGTTGCTCAGATCCTTGCGGTAGTGCTCGGCTGTCGGACCAAACAGCAGCGCCCATAACAGAACGCCTGCAGCAGCCAGGCCTGCGAGGACCAACAGCAGGGGCACCAGGGTGCCCGGTACGGCGCTGGGTTGTCGGTTCATGGATGGTTTTTTCAGCTTCATTTCTTATTGCCTCCCTGCAAATCAAAGAAATCAGTGGCTGCCGGTATGTCCGAACCCACCTGCGCCACGCTGGCTGTTGTCGAACTCGCTGACAATCTCCAGTTGTGCCTGTACCACAGGCACCAGTACCAGCTGCGCGATACGCTCACCCGGTTCGATGGTGAAGGACTGTTGCCCGCGGTTCCAGCAGGAAACCATCAGCTCGCCCTGGTAATCGGAGTCGATCAGGCCGACCAGGTTGCCCAGCACTATGCCATGTTTATGTCCCAGTCCCGAGCGTGGCAGGATCATCGCCGCCAGGCCTGGATCGGCAATGTGAATCGCCAGCCCGGTGGACAGCAGTGTGGTCTGGCCTGGCTCCAGCGTCAGGGGGGCGTCGAGCATGGCACGCAGATCCAGTCCGGCGGAGCCGTCGGTGGCGTAGGCCGGAAGGGGCCATTGCTGGCCGAGGCGGGGGTCAAGAATGCGGGCTTGCAGGGCGTGCATGGTATTTCCTCAGGCTGGGGTATTCAGGCGGGCGGCAATAACGGCAATGAGCTGACGGGCCAGCTTGCGTTTGCTGGCGCGCGGCAGAGGTTGCTGGGTCAGGCTGCGGTCGATCAGGGTGACGGCATTGTCATCACTGTTGAAGCCGATATCCGGTTGGCTGACGTCATTGGCAATGATCAGATCGAGATTCTTGCGTGTCAGCTTGTCGCTGGCATAGGCGAGCACATCGTCGGTTTCGGCGGCAAAGCCGACACAGAAAGCGGGGCGCTGATCGTGGCTGGCCAGCGTAGCGAGAATGTCCGGGTTGCGCACCATGGTCAGCGTCATGCCGTCGTCGCTGGCGGTATCCT
>JASJKW010000398.1:0-3455 GCA_037621305.1 Pseudomonas sp. | reverse complement strand
TGAGGCCGCCGAGCTGGCCGTAGGGGAACAGTCGTACTTCGACCTGCCCATCGGTTTTCTCGCTGACGATTTCTGCGAAGCGGTTGGCGTATTCATACTGCACACTGCCCTGGATTTCCTCCAGGCCGAAACGCCAGACTTCCACTTGTCCGGTAGCCGGCTGTTCGTCGGCTGCCGTTTGTGCCTTCTGCTGCTCGTCATCACCGCCACAGGCCGCGAGAATCAACGCCGCAGCACCTACCCATCCATTTCGCCATTTCATGGAACTATCCTCTTCGATTGTTCTGATTAGTACCGAAACACTATCACAGGGTCCAGAGATGTCCATGTGACGGCCCGTGCAATTGAAAAAAAGATGCTGTATTTTGAAAAAAAGCGAAAAATGCAGCAGTATGGCCGCGTTATTCTTCGTACAAGAAAGGATCAGAAAGGAAAAATAATGCCCGAGCCCGCAGCAAGGCAGGCAAAGCATTCAGACAAGAACGCGCTCATCAGGATGCTGGGGCTGGCTGACCGGCTGATTGAGCGGGTGGAGAAATTCATCCTCGGCGGCAGCGTATTGTTTCTTACCGGCCTGCTGATTCTGCATGTACTGGGCCGTCAGTTGCTGGAGAGCGGCGTCACCGGACAGGTCGAGCTGACCCAGTTCAGCTTGGTGATCATGACCTTCGCCGGGCTGGGCTATGCCGTGCGACGAGCGCGCCACATTGCGATGTCTGCTTTCTATGATCAGCTGCACGGTCGGCCGCGCAAGGTGCTGCTGATCTGTATCTGTCTCACCTCCGGTGCACTGATGCTGTTTCTCGCCTGGCATGCCTGGGGCTACGTTGATTCCATCCGCGCGATGAACCGTACCTCTTCTGCACTGAGTATTCCTCTCTGGATTCCCTATCTGATCGCGCCAATCGGTTTTGTCCTGGCCACCATCCAGTATTGGTTGACCGCCATACGCAATCTGACCTCCAACAAGCTCTACCGCTCCTTCACCGAGCTGGAGCGCTATGACGAGGTGCCTGTCGATGATAGTAGTCAGGGCTAACCCATGCTGACGCTGATCCTCATCATCACCGTCATCTTGCTGTTGCTGGGCTTCCCGATGATGTTCCCGCTGCTCGCCGCCAGCCTCATGCTGATGTTCCTGGTGCTGCAGATGGATAATGTGGGCTTGCTGATCGGGCAGATGATCAGTGGTGTACAGACCTGGGCGCTGGCAGCGGTGCCGCTGTTCATTTTTGCCGCCGACGTGATGACCCGCGGGCATACCGCCAACCGGCTATTGGATCTGGTGCAGAGTTTTGTCGGACATCTGCGCGGCGGCTTGCCGATCACCACTGCCGCCAGTTGTACCTTGTTCGGTGCGGTATCCGGCTCGACTCAGGCAACGGTGGTGGCCATGGGCACCCCGATGCGGCCGAAGCTGCTGGAAAAGGGTTATTCAGACAAATTCAGCATCGCGCTGATCATCAACGCCAGCGACATCGCCCTGCTGATTCCGCCGAGCATCGGTCTGATCATTTATGGCGTGGTGTCCGGCGCGTCCATCGGCGATCTGTTCATTGCCGGCATCCTGCCTGGGCTGCTGTTGCTGCTGCTGTTCTCCGTGTACTGCTGGATCGCTTCCGTCCGCATGGGGATCGAGCCCGAGCCGAAGGCCACCTGGCGGCGCCGCTGGCAGGCGCTGAAAAAGGCCGCCTTGCCGCTGGGCTTTCCCCTGGTGGTGGTCGGCGGTATCTATGGTGGGCTGTTCAGCCCGACCGAGGCGGCGGCAATCGCGGTGCTTTATGCGGTGCTGCTGGAGATCGTCATTCTGCGCTCGGTCAAGGTAACCGAGCTGTGGGATATCGCACTGTCCACCGGCCTGATCACCGCCGTGGTATTCATTCTGGTGGCAGCGGGCAACGCCTTCACCTATACCATTTCCTTTGCCGGCATTCCCCAGGCGATCCTCAACCCGATCATTGCCGATATCGGCCACAGCCAGGTAATGGTGTTGTCGCTGATCGCGGTCTCCTTTTTCATCGGCTGTATGTTCGTTGATCCGATCGTGGTCATCCTCATCCTCACACCTTTGTTCAAGCCGGCCGTTGCGGCAGCAGGTCTGGACCCGGTGCATGTGGGTATCATCGTCACCCTGCAGGCTGCGATCGGCTCGGCCACCCCGCCCTTCGGCTGCGATATCTTTACCGCCATGGCGGTGTTCCGACGCCCGTATTTTGATGTAATCCGTGGTACGCCGCCGTTTATCGCGCTGCTGGTATTGGCGACCATCATCCTGATCCTGTTCCCCTCGATCTCCCTGTGGCTACCTTCGCTGGCCAGCTAATCTCGGGGCGCACGGCAAACCCCGGGCGTGCTTCGCACGCCGTCGCGCGACTGCAGGGATGCAGGAGTTAGGGCGACGCCGGATGCTAAAGCCGAGCGAGTCGCCCCTCCTACAGACGTGCAGTGATCTGATGGTTTTTTGTAGGAGGCCCGACTCGGGGCGACGCTGGCCGCAAGGCCAGCCATGAAACATGCCTGACAAAATCAAATCAGCATCACAAACTAACCAGTTCCCCCTTCATTAAAAGCATGATCCTGCTTTAATCGCCCCTCTCCACAACGCGAGAAGGATGGCGATGAACAACCTCCACAATCATGCTCAGGACCTGCGTAAAGGTAGGTATTCTGAGCCCAATCGTTTGTATCTCGTCACCGCCGTCACCCTGAATCGCAACCCCGTTTTCCAGGATTTTCAGCATGCTCGGGTACTAATCAATATCCTGCGCTCCGAACGCCTGCGCAACCAGGTAAACACCTACGCTTATGTGGTCATGCCGGATCATTTTCACTGGTTGCTGCAACTCAACGAGGAGGCGCTTTCCCATGTGGTCGGTAGGGTCAAGCGGCTGACTGCCCGACAGCTCGGCCAAACCCTGTGGCAAGATGGTTTTCATGATCGAGCAGTACGACAAGAGGATGATCTGAAAGCCATGGCGCGTTATGTGATCGCCAATCCGCTACGAGCGGGACTGGTGGAATCCATAGGTGATTACCCGCATTGGGATGCGGTGTGGGTTTAGGGGCAAACCCAGGCGCGCTTCGCGCGCCGTCGCGGCGAGTCGCCCCTCCTACAGACGGTGCAGTGATCTGGTGGTTTTTTGTAGGAGGCCCGACTCGGGGCGACGCTGGCCGCTAGGCCAGCCAATCTCGGCGTAGACGGCAAACCCGGGCGCGCTTCGCACGCCGTCGCGCGACTGCAGGGATGCAGGAGTTAGGGCGACGCCGGATGCTAAAGCCGAGCGAGTCGCCCCTCCTACAGACGGTGCAGTGATCTGATGGCTTTTTGTAGGAGGCCCGACTCGGGGCGACGCTGGCCGCAAGGCCAGCTAATTTCGGTGTGCACGGCGTCAGACGACAAACCCGGGCGTGCTTCGCACGCCGTCGCGGCGAGTCGCCCCTCCTACAGACGGTGC
>JASJKW010000397.1:0-2932 GCA_037621305.1 Pseudomonas sp. | reverse complement strand
CAGCTGGATATGGGCATCAATGCCGCGGAACAGGCACTGCCCGAGGTGCTGGCCCTGGCTCAGGGCGGTACCGCGGTCGGCACAGGCTTGAATACGCCGCCCCGCTTTGCCGAGATACTGGCAGCGGAAGTCGCGCAGCTCAGCGGGCTGCCCTTCACCAGTGCTGCCAATAAATTCGCCGCCCTGAGCGGGCACGAACCCCTGGTGCAACTGCATGGCGCCTGCAAGCAGCTGGCCGTCACACTGATGAAGCTGGCCAACGACCTGCGTCTGCTGGGTAGCGGTCCTCGTGCCGGCTTTGCCGAAGTACGCCTCCCGGCGAATGAGCCGGGCAGCTCGATCATGCCCGGCAAAGTCAATCCGACCCAGTGCGAAGCGCTGTCGATGATTGCCTGCCAGGTTCTCGGCAACGATGTGACCTTGAGCATGGCTGCCAGTTACGGGCAATTGCAGCTGAACGTGTTCAAACCGGTGATCATTCACACCCTGCTGCAATCAGTACGTCTGTTGACCGATGGCTGCGACAGTTTCCGTACCCATTGCGTGAACGGCATGCAGCCGGATACCCAGCGCATGCGCGAACACCTGGACAACAGCCTGATGCTGGTCACCGCGTTGAATCCGGTCATTGGCTATGACAAGGCCGCCGAGATTGCCAAGAAAGCCTATGCCGAGGGTACCTCGCTGCGCCAGGCGACACTGGCGCTGGGTTACCTTGATGAGCAGGCGTTCGATCAGGCTGTACGACCAGAAACCATGCTCGGCAATCAGGCGCCCAAACCCTGAGGCGCTCTTCTTATTTCAGCGGCGGATTGACCGCCAGCCGCCGCAGTCGGCGATTCTTCAATTGCTGCAGGACGCTGGGCGCCAGAGCAATCAATGCCGAGCCCGAGACCACCAGAAGCGCCCCGAGGTAAGCGAGATTATTCAGTAACTCGGGCTTGATGAACGCCGGCCATAACATCGAACCCAGCGCTACCATGGCGAAGGTGAACAGCGGCGTTGCTGCGACAGTGGCACTGACCCGAGAGGCCTCCCAGTGCACCAGGGCCTCGGCGAACGCGCCATAGGCCACCAGCGTGTTCAGGCAGCAACCCAATAGCAGCCAACGCTGCAGCTCGGTCAACTGCAGTATCTGCATGGGCGTAGCCAAGGGCGTCAGCAGTACGGCGCACGACAGATAGATCACCATCATGATGGTGACCGACGACCAGATGGTCAGCAGTTGCTTCTGTGCCAGACCATACAAGGCCCAGGCGAAGGCTGCAGCCAGGGTGATAAGAATGCCCATGGTGTAATCGCTCAGCTGGGTGAACAGTTCCACCAGACGCTGATTGAAGAACAATCCGAAGCCAAGTATCAGCACCGTCAGCCCGAGCAGCTGGCCGATACCGAAGCGCTCCTTGAACACCAGCATGCTGCCCATCATCAGCATGATCGGCGCTATCTGGATCATCAACTGCATGGTGCCCGGCGTCAGCCTGTCCAGTGCCAATACATAGAGCACGTAGTTGAACGCCAGGCCGAGCACCGAGACCACCACCAGCCACCGATTGCGCGGCGACAGCGCTCTTATCGATGGCAAGCGCCGACGTAACGCCAGCCAGAGAAGCAGCACCAGCCCGGATGACAGCATGCGGTACCAGGACACAGTGAAGGCATCCATGCCATTCAGTACTTCCTTGAGCATGATGGGCAGAACACCCCATAGAGTCGTTGTCGTCAACGCCAACAGAAATCCGTACAACCAGCGACCGGATGCCACGTGCATGAGTAATTCTCGGGAAGAAGAAGGAGGCAGAAAGCCGCTATTGTAGGCCTCGACAGCTATGCTGAACAGCGCCGCGACGGCACATATCGGCCAGACCCACCGCAACTAGCGACAAGTTACATGTAGCCAATTGGTCTAACAGTGCGTCTCAGCTGATCTACCATGAGTAAAAGGAAGTCAGAATCCTTTACTCAGATGATTGCGGTTCACCCGATCGCGCACATACACTGGTTGGGCGTCTTACCCGACGCGAACAGCGGAATTGCTTACGAGGCAATCCGCGCACACAAAAATAAAAGGTAATTGTTATGAAATTCGATATCAGGGGCAAATTGCCCAGTGTTGCTCTGGTTTTCCTTGCCACCTGGCTGCTGCTGATTCTGCCCAATATGGGGTGAAGGCTGTTTCGCGATACAATCCCCGGCTTCTGTTTGTGCCGGAGCTATCGTGAAATCCTCACCATCCTTTGCAGAATTGAGCTGGTCCGATGATGGTCAGCCTTTTTCCACCCATTTCGGCGATGTGTATTTCTCCCGGGAATCAGGTCTGGAAGAAACCCGTCATGTGTTTCTGCATCACAACACACTTCCCCAGCGCTGGCCCGCTCTGCCCGCGAACGCCAGCTTCTGTATTGGCGAAACCGGTTTCGGCACTGGCCTGAACTTTCTCTGTGCCTGGCAATTATGGGATGAGCTGGCACCCGCTGACGCACATCTGCACTTTGTCAGCAGCGAAAAATACCCGCTGGCCCCCGATGACATGCAGCGTTCACTCGCGCTATGGCCCGAGCTGCAGCCCTGGGCCGACCAGTTGTTGGCCCAATATGGCGATCTCGCGCCCGGTTGGCAGCAGTTTTCCCTGGCGGGTGGACGCCTTACTCTGACACTGTTGATCGGCGATCTGCTGGACACCCTGCCGCAACTGGATGCCAACGTGGACGCCTGGTTCCTCGACGGCTTCGCTCCTTCGAAAAATCCCGACATGTGGCAACCGGCGCTCTACCAACAGATGGCCCGCCTGTCAGCTTCGAACGCCACCGTGGCGACCTTTACCAGCGTTGGCGATGTGCGCCGTGGATTGCAGGCTGCCGGTTTCACCATGAGCAAGGTAAAAGGCTTTGGCCGCAAGCGCGAGATGCTGGCAGGACTGATGGAAACAACT
>JASJKW010000396.1:0-6157 GCA_037621305.1 Pseudomonas sp. | reverse complement strand
AATCTGAATGTGTATAACAGCCATACGGTTCAGTTCATGGTAAACATGGGCAATGTGTCCTGTAATGGCTACATGTTGATCAGCCCGGTGCCGGTCATGCTTGGCGCTGAATATGATATGCAGTTGAACTTGCCGTCGGCCAGCGGAGAGGGAGTTGAGACAGTGGCATTTCGCGCGCTCAGCCGCTGGTGCCGCCCGGATCTGACCCCTGGCCATTACGATGCCGGGTTCAGTGTCGTGGAGAATACGCAGGTGTTTGCCAATCTGGCGGATGCATTGCAGCGCTACTTCACATTCGTGCATGCAGTGGATGCCTGACGGGCCGGCGTAGGTTACCCTGCCGGTATTATCGCCAACGCGCCAAAAATCGCGTTTGCCGTCAGGCTTCTTCAGGACCCCTTCATGAGCAAAAGCATTTTCTGGTACGACTTCGAATCCACCGGTATCGATCCTCGGCGCGACCGCCCATTGCAGGTGGCCGGTGTCCGTACGGATGAGAATCTGCAGGAAATCGGGGAGCCGCTGTGTATCGACTGTCGGATTTCCGAGGACATTCTGCCCCATCCAATGGCTTGTCTGGTCACCGGCATCAGTCCGGAGCGGGCGTTGAGCGGGTTGCCGGAAGCACAGTTCATCCATCTGCTGCATGAGCAGATGGCTGTGCCGGGAACCTGCACTGCAGGCTACAACAATCTGCGTTATGACGATGAAATGACGCGCTTCTCCCTGTATCGCAATTACTTTGATCCCTATGCGCGGGAATGGCAGGGAGGCAACAGTCGCTGGGATCTTCTGGATGCGTTGCGTACCGCCCATGCGCTCCGGCCGGAGGGTATCCATTGGCCGCAGCAGGACGGGTTGACCAGTCTGCGACTGGAGTTGTTGACTGCGGCCAATGGTATCGACCACGGTCAGGCGCATGATGCTCTGGCCGATGTGCGAGCCACGATCGCCATGGCGCGATTGCTGAAGCAGGCGCAGCCGCGGTTGTATAAATACCTTTATGATCTGCGCAGCAAACACAAGGTCAGCGAGCTGATCGATCTGCAGAATCTGCGGCCATTGGTGCATGTGTCCGGGCGTTTCGGTCGGGAACGCAAAGGGCTGGGGTTGATATTGCCGTTGGCCTGGCACCCGCGTAACCGCAACGCGTTGATTGTCTGGGATCTGGCTGTCGAGCCCCAACTGTTGCAGGATCTATCGGCTGAGCAACTCTGCGAGCGGCTTTATACACGCAACGATCAGCTGGCACCCGGCGAACAGCGCCCGGGCCTCAAGCTGGTGCATATCAACAAGTGCCCGGTGTTGGCTGATACAAAAGTATTGCGTGCACAGGATATTGAACGCCTGCAGCTGGATATGCCGCTGTTGAACGAGCGTGCCCAGTGGCTGGCGCAATGGCGTTTGTCGGGGCAGCAGAAACTGGCTGCGGTCTATGCTGACCATCAACAGATGCCCCAGGGTGAGGCCGGCGAGCCGGATCCCGAAACGCAGCTGTATGATGGTTTCATGGCGGACGGAGATCGGCAATTGCTACCGGCTATCCGGCAAGCCGATGGTGCAACATTGAATGCAGCACATTGGCCGCTCCAGGATCAGCGCCTGGCGGATATATTGAAGCGCTATCGCGCGCGTAACTTTCCTGAATCCCTGAGTGCTGCTGAGACCGAAGAATGGCTTTATTTCTGCAGCCAGAAACTCAATGGTCATGCACCGGGTGCGCCACTGACATTTGAAATCTTCATGCAGGATATGGAACAGGCGATGAGTGGGGCGGACGAGACACAGCGTGAGCTGCTCAGACAATGGCAGGAATATGCGTTGGCGCTGATGAATAAACTGAAAATGAAAAGCCCCGGCATATAGCAGGGGCTTTTTCTTGGTACCAACCCGTTGAGTTGAAACTCAGCCCAGGATGGTTGCCCAGCTTTCTACTGTTTCCGCACCGTACTGTTCTTTCCAGGCTTTCAGCGTCTTGTGGTTGCCGCCCTTGGTTTCAATGATGTCGCCGGTGTTCGGGTTCTTGTACTGCTTTACCTTGCGAGCCCTTTTGACAACAGGTGCGCTGGCAGCTTTGCTGCTAGTGGACAGCTTGTTCTGCGGGTCAAGGAGAGCGATAACATCTTTCTGGCCCTTGCCGTACTGTTCCATCAGTTTGTTCAGCTTTTCTTCAAACTCGAGTTCTTTCTTCAGCTTGTCATCATTTGACAGCGAATTGAGACGCTCAGTCAGATCGCGAATGGTTTCTTTGATCTGGCGGTATTCCTGCAACATGGACATGTGGCTTCCTTTTTGAAGTATATGAATCAGTGAGGGTAATAATAGTTTATGGCTGGCGGAATGCACAAGAAGTTAACGCATTATTAGCCTGTATAAATGAATCTTTTTGTTAAGGTGTATCCGAATACTTCGGTGTGTCGTTGAGGCGGCGTTGAATAATTTGAAAACACACAGATGATAAGTTCCCTCTTTCTTTGAGTTGATGCGGCGAACCGGCTGAAATTTTCCTTGACCCAGCGTAGAATACGCGGCTTTCGAGCTGTAGCCCGACCCTGTGGAGTTGATTTGATGCGCACCTTTCGATTGGTAATCGCCTGCCCCGACCGCGTGGGGATTGTGGCCAAGGTCAGTAACCTGTTGGCAAGTCATAATGGCTGGATCACTGAAGCCAACCACCATTCCGACAACCTGTCCGGCTGGTTCTTCATGCGTCACGAAATTCGTGCCGACTCACTGCCCTTTGATGTGGACGGCTTGCGCACTGTATTCGCGCCCATCGCGGAAGAGTATGAAATGGAGTGGCATGTCAGCGACTCCGCGCAACGCAAAAAAGTGGTGTTGATGGCCAGCCGTGAATCACATTGTCTGGCTGACTTGCTGCATCGCTTCCATAGCGGTGAGTTGGATTGCGATATAACCAGTGTTATCTCCAACCATGATGATCTACGCAGTATGGTCGAATGGCACGGCATACCTTTCCACCACGTTCCTGTTGACTCGCAGGACAAGAAGCCGGCCTTTGATGAAGTTACTCGCCTGGTGAATGCACAGCAGGCGGATTGTATTGTGTTGGCGCGCTATATGCAGATTCTGCCTGCTGATCTATGTGAGCAATATGCACGGCGCGTGATCAATATTCATCACAGCTTTCTGCCTTCTTTTGTTGGCGCTCGACCCTACCATCAGGCAGCGCAGCGTGGGGTGAAACTCATCGGGGCTACTTGCCACTATGTTACCGAAGAGCTTGATGCCGGTCCGATTATCGAACAGGACGTAGTACGCATCACCCACCGACATAATGCCGATGACATGGTGCGCCTCGGTAAAGACGTTGAAAAAATGGTGCTTTCCCGTGGTTTGCGCTATCACTTGGAAGACAGGGTATTAGTTCACGATAATAAAACCGTGGTATTTGGTTGAGTTTGACCTGCCCAATGCCCCGGCGATAACAGATGGGAGCGAGACGGTATGCTCAAGTCACTGAAAGTGCGCGACTATATGAATTCCGAGGCGGTGACCTTTTCTCCGGGAACCGACTTGCTCACGGCGGTCGAGTTGTTGCTGAGGCATCGGGTTTCCAGTGCCTCGGTAGTGGATGCCAGTGGTAACCTGGTGGGCGTGCTGTCAGAGAGTGATTGTCTGCGGGGTATCCTTGTTGGCAGCTACTTTGAGGAGACGGGTGGTTCGGTCGGCTCCTTCATGAGCGCGGTAGTCGATACAATCGATGCCGATGCGAATGTTCTCGAGGCGGCGGAGCATTTCGTCAAAAAGAGTCGTCGACGTTTACCGGTAACGGCGCAGGGCCGTTTGGGGGGGCAGATCAGTCGCTGCGACTTGCTGGGGATGCTGACGTCATTCAATAGTCCCCAACTGAAGAGCAAGTGATTCACAGCGCGCCACTCGGTGCCTGGCTGAAAGAAGGAGTGTGACCTGATGGAAAGCTATTTGCAGCTGGGCGGTGCGCAAGGGCGGTTGATAGCCCAGCCGCTGAAAATGTGTAATCGTCACGGTTTGATAGCCGGTGCTACGGGCACCGGCAAGACGGTGACCTTGCAGGTGCTGGCAGAGACCTTTGCCCGTGCGGGAATTCCGGTTTTTGCGGCAGATATCAAGGGCGATCTGTCTGGTGTGGCGGTAGCCGCTGTGCCATCCGAGCCGGTTGACCAGCGTCTGGCCAAGATGCCGGGCCTGGAGTGGCAGCCGGGTTCGGCACCTGTGGTGTTCTGGGATATTCTCGATAACGCCGGCCACCCGCTGCGCACGACCATCAGTGAGATGGGACCATTGTTGCTGGCCAGCCTGCTGGATCTGAACGACAACCAGCTGTCGGCCTTGTACGGTATCTTCGCCTGGGCTGACCAACAGGGCATGTTGCTGCTGGATCTGAAAGATCTGCAGGCATTGATGGATTGGTTGTTGACCCACCCGCAGGATCTTTCCAGTCTGTCAGGTGGTATTTCCACCGCCAGTATCCAGGCGATTCAGCGCCGGCTGTTGATCCTCGAGCAACAGGGTGCCGAGCGGCTGTTTGGTGAGCCGGCGTTGCAGTTGGCTGATCTGATGCAACGTGACATTTCCGGCCGCGCACATATTCACCTGCTGGAAGCCAGCAGGTTGATTCAGGAATCTCCGCGGGTCTACGCCTCCTTTCTGTTATGGCTGTTGTCCGAATTGCATGAACAGCTTCCAGAGCAGGGTGATGCCGACAAACCTCGGCTGGTTTTGTTCTTTGATGAAGCTCACCTGTTGTTCAAGGGTACCCCCAAGGCATTGCATGAGCGCATTGAGCAGGTTGTGCGCCTGATTCGCTCCAAGGGAGTGGGTGTTTTCTTTGTCACTCAGTCGCCCAGCGATCTGCCGGATGCAGTACTCGCTCAGTTGGGATTGCGCATTCAGCACGCGCTGCGTGCTTACACACCCAAGGAGCAGAAAGCGCTCAGGGCCGTAGCTGAGGGTTTTCGCAGTAACCCTGAATTTGATACGCGGGAGGTGCTGACCGAGTTGGGCGTAGGTGAAGCATTGGTCAGCGTTCTGGATGAAAAGGGCCGTCCTTCGGTGGTTGAGCGAACACTGATCGCACCACCGCGTTCACGCATTGGTGTGCTGTCAGAGGGGGAGCGTGACGCGGTATTCCGTTCCTCGCCGCTGGCTGGGCGCTATGAGCGGGGTATTGATCGTGAATCGGCCTATGAGCTGTTGGCGACGAGGGCCCAGCAGACTCAGGTGGCGGAAGAGGAGCAGAAAGCGCAGAAAACGCCAAAGGCTGCAGCAAAGAAGGCCGAGAAGGGCGTGCTCGATGGGTTGATCAACAGCACGGTTCGATCGACGGTGCAGACGCTGGCCAGGCAGATTGGCCGGGAATTGGCCCGAGGGCTGCTGGGTTCACTGACCGGCCGGAAATAAAAAAGCCGCACCTTGAGGTGCGGCTTTTTGTTTACCCCTGATCAGGCTTCCTGTTCAGCCGGAGCTGAGGTGCGGATCAGGTGGTCGAAGGCAGCCAGTGACGCTGTGGCACCTGCACCCATGGAAATGACGATCTGCTTGAAAGGCACAGTCGTCACATCACCTGCGGCAAACACACCGGGTACCGACGTGGCACCGCGAGCGTCGATCTCGATCTCGCCGAAGCGGGTCAGGTTGACGTCGCTGTCCTTCAGCCAGTCGGTATTGGGGATCAGACCGATCTGGACGAAGATACCGGCTACATCAACATCAGCGCTTTCACCCGAGGCGCGGTCGGTGTAGGTCAGACCAACAACCTTGTTGCCGTCACCACGCACCTGAGTGGTAGCGGCGTTGCGGATGATCTTTACATTCGGCAATGAGCGGGCCTTGCGCTGCAGAACCTCGTCAGCACGCAGGGTGTCGCTGAACTCCAGCACGGTGACATGCTCAACGATACCGGCCAGGTCGATGGCAGCTTCGATACCCGAGTTGCCACCACCGATGACGGCTACGCGCTTGCCCTTGAACAGCGGGCCGTCACAGTGCGGGCAGTAGGCCACACCCTTGCCACGGTATTCCTGCTCGCCGGGCACGTTCATTTCTCTCCAGCGTGCGCCAGTGGCCAGAATGACCGACTTGCTGCGCAGGGTAGCGCCGCTTTCCAGCTCGATCTCCACCAGGCCGTTACTGGACAGCTTGGCAGCCGTTTGCT
>JASJKW010000395.1:0-10214 GCA_037621305.1 Pseudomonas sp. | reverse complement strand
CTACTGCAGCGCAATCGCTGGTTTCGCGGTCTGCCGGCGGACTGCATCAGTGAAATGGTCGCCATGGCGCGGCTGCGCCGGCTGGAGGATGGGCAGCGGCTGCACGCCCGTGGCGACCTGCCGGACGGCCTCTACGGCGTCAGCACCGGCGCCATGCGCATAAGCAATACCGGCGCCGATGGCCGAGAAGCACTGCTGACAGTATTGAGTCCCGGCAACTGGTTCGGCGAGATATCGCTGTTTGATGAACTGCCACGCACCCATGATGCCCACGCCATGGGCGTTACCGAAGTACTGATGATCCCGCGTAAGGGTTTCCAGCAGCTGCTTGAACGCCGCCCTGAGCTATATCCGCACTTCATGCGGCTGCTGTGCCGGCGTTTGCGTCAGTCCTTCAACATGATGGAAGACAGCGCCCTGCTGCCCCTGCCCGCTCGGCTGGCCAAGCGGTTGCTGATGCATGCGCAATATTATGGTGATGTGGCGCTGGGCAACGAACGGTTGTCGATCCAGCTATCCCAGGAAGTGCTCGGATTGATGCTCAACAGCTCGCGCCAGAGCATCAACAAACTGCTGAAGAAACTCGAGCAGGCCGGCTGGATCAGCATCCATTACAGCCAGATCACCATTCTCGATGAGGATGCACTGACCCGTCTGGCGACCGGTACCGACAACCTGCTCTGAAGACTGTCTCAGGCGCTTTTCAGCAGCGCAATCAGCTCGTCCAGCCAGGGCTCGGCATCCGTTTCGGGGGTCACCGTCTCGCTGGCATCAAGCTGCAACATGGGCAAGGCTTCACGCGCCTGCAGCTCCAGCAGCAGTTCGCGCATCTGCTCACCGCCCTGACAAAAGGTGTCGGCGTAAGAAGAATCACCCAGTGCGATCACACCGAAAGGCATATCGGTCAACAGCGGAAAACGCGTCTGCATCTCGCTGTAGAACGGGATGATGGGGTCAGGCAGCTCCCCCATGCCGGTGGTGGAACAGCACACCAGAATCGCATCCGCGCCCGCATTCAGCAGCGCATCTACCGAGGACGGCTGGATCCGGCTGACCTGCAAGCCTGCTGCGGTACAGCGCTCAGCCGCCTCGTCCGCGAGAAAATCGGCGGTGCCGAAAACCGAACCACTGAGTATTGCCAGATGCATTTCTGCCCCCTTTGGAAATTGACCGGGCGCACATTATGCCCGAATCAGCACGCCGCTGCCGTGGAAGACTCCCCCCATCAGCGCCCGCAGCGGGCAGACATGCTAAGATAGCCGCTTTCCAGAACCAACCAGACCCCGGCCCAATGAACGATCAGCAGACCATTCTGATTACCGGAGCAGCACAGCGTGTGGGCTTGTATTGCGCCCAGCGTCTGGCGGCTGACGGCTTTCGGGTGATCATTACCTGTCGCCAGTCCCGTGCGCAGTGGCAGGATGAGCCATTGGAGAATATCGAGGTGCTGTTGGCCGACTTCTCCACCGAGGATGGCATACAGCAGCTGATCGATACGCTGACCAGTCGGCAGATCCGCCTGCGCGCCCTGATCCACAACGCCTCGGAGTGGATGAATGACGACGACCCAGCCGATGCGTTTCAGCAGATGTTCATGGTGCACATGCAGGCGCCTTATCTGCTCAACCTGGCCTGCGCCGCGCTTTTCGATCCCGATGTGACCGGCGATATCATTCATATCAGCGACCATGTAGCCCAGCGCGGCAGTGCCAAGCATATTGCCTACAGCGCCACCAAGGCCGGACTGGAGAGCCTCAGCCGCTCCTTTGCGGCGCGATTTGCGCCACGCATCAAGGTCAACGCCATCGCACCGGCGTTGATCATGTTCAATGAAGGCGATTCGCCCGATTATCGCAGCAAGGCGCTGGCCAAATCGGCACTGGGCATCGAGCCCGGGCCGGATGTGGTCTACCAGTCCATCCGCTATCTGCTGGACAACCCCTACGTAACCGGTACCTGCCTCGACCTGAATGGCGGCAGAAACCTGAAGTGAATCCATGAGAGAATTCCGATGAGCCTCGACAAACTGACCAGCAACTACCACGACATCCTGACCAACCTGGGTGAGAATCCGGAACGCGAAGGCCTAACGGGCACGCCGCTGCGGGCAGCCAAGGCCATGCAGTTTCTCTGCCGTGGCTACGACCAATCACTTGAAGAGATCGTCAACGGCGCGCTGTTCGAGTCCTCCAGCGACGAAATGGTCATCGTCAAGAACATCGAACTCTACTCCCTGTGCGAACACCACATGCTGCCCTTCATTGGCAAAGCCCACGTCGCCTACATGCCCAACGGCAAGGTGGTGGGCCTGTCCAAGATAGCGCGCATCGTCGACATGTTCGCCCGTCGCCTGCAGATTCAGGAAAGCCTGACCCGACAGATCGCCGAAGCCGTGCAGTCGGTGACCGACGCCAAGGGTGTGGCGGTGGTTATCGAGGCCAAGCACATGTGCATGATGATGCGCGGCGTCGAGAAGCAGAATTCCTCCATGCTCACGTCAGTGATGCTGGGCAGCTTCCGCGAGTCGGTCAACACCCGCCAGGAATTCCTGCAGCTGATCGGCCGGAGCAACTGAGATGGAACGTCTTGAGCCAGGCATGGCGCGCATCCGGGTCAAGAATCTGCGCCTGCGTACCTTCATCGGTATCAAGGAAGAGGAAATCAACAACCGGCAGGACGTGCTGATCAATGCCCGTATTCTCTACCCGGCCGACACTGCAGTAACCGAGAACGAGATCGACCACGCGCTGAATTACCGCACCATTACCAAAGCGCTGATCAGCCATGTGGAAAACAACCGTTTTGCCCTGCTGGAACGGCTCACTCAGGAACTGCTGGATATCATCATGCAGCACGAGCAGGTGCGCTATGCCGAGGTCGAAGTGGACAAGCCCCACGCCCTGCGCTTTGCCGAGTCCGTATCCATCACCCTGAGCGCCGAACGGTCATGACCGCCGAGCAGTTCAAGGCCCGGTTGGGATCGGCGGATCACCGCTTCGCCGATACCCTGGCGTTTATCGAGCAGCATTACCACTATCAGCCCAGCGCATTCAGCAACGGTGACCTACGCAACAGCGAGGAGCAGAACCAGGGCTCCTGCAAGCTGCTCGCCATGGCGCTGGATCTGGGGCTGAGTGACGCACAGACGCTGCACTGTTTCGCCGAGCACTATCTGACCGTGCTGGACAACCCGGAAGGTAACGAGCACGCCAACATTCGCTCGTTGATGAAACAGGGGTTGGCCGGCGTCCGCTTTGATCGCCAGCCGTTGACGCGTCGTTAAGCACCCCGCTCACCCTACACAGACGGAGGCCGCATGGCGGTCAAGCAACTGCAACCCACCGGGGACTTCCCCGCTCCTGGTCTCGCTCGCCGCGTGGCCAGCAGCTTCTATGATTTCACCCTGTGTCTGGCCCTGCTCATGGTGCTGATCCTGATCTACCAGCAAGGCATTCTGCGCCTGATCCACGGAAGCGAAGCGCTCAGCGCCATGGCTGATACTGGAGCATTGGATCGCGACCCTCTGCTGACGATACTGATGATTATCAGCCTCTACGGCTTCTTCGGCCTGTTCTGGACGCTCAAGGGCCAGACCCTGGGCATGCAAGCCTGGCGTGTACGGGTGCAGCAGCCCGACGGTAGATCCATCACCTGGCAACAGTCCATCAACCGCGTCACCATTGCCCTTATCTCATGGCTCTGCGGTGGCCTGGGCATCTGGTGGGCGTTGTGGGACAAGGAGTCGCGCACCTGGCAGGACATTGCGTCCGGTACGCGGACCGTGGTGCTACCGAAGTAGTGATGTGCGCAGGCGCATCACCCTGCCCTGCGCATCAACCACGTCCCCATCGCCAGCAATATCAAGATGGGCAGCAACACCGCGATCAACGGCGAGAAACCGAACACCAGACTGGATGGCCCCAGCAGATCCTGCAGGATCCGGAAGCTGAAGCCGACCAGCACCCCGGTGAACACCCGCTGCCCCAGGGTAACCGAGCGCAGGGGGCCGAAGATGAAGGAAATGGCGACGAACACCAGTGCAGCGGTGGTCACCGGTTGCAACAACTTCTTCCAGAAGGCCAGCCAGTACTGACTGTTGTTCAGGCCCTGCTCGGCAAGGTAGTTCTGGTAATGCCAGATGCCCGTCAGCGGCAGCACGTCCGGATCGAGCAGCACGACCCGCAGCAAGCGCGGTGACAAGCCGACATCCCAGCGCTGCTGCGTATGTTGCTCCACATGGCTGGTGCCTTCAGGCTCGAACAGCGTGGTAGCCACGTCCTCCAGCAACCAATCCTCACCCTGTACGCGGGCACGCTGGGCGAAGCTGGTTTCCAGCAGCTCGCGTTGCTCGTCGAAACGATAGCGCGTGATGCCGTGCAAAATGCCGTTCGGCTGAACCGCATTGATATGAATGAAGTCGTTGCCTTCGCGATGCCACAGCCCCTTGGACTTGACCGCCTCGCCGCTGCCCACCGCCAGCGCCCGGCGGCTCTCCGCCATGTTTTCGGTGTAGGGCGCGACATACTCTCCCAGCAGCACACCGGCCACCATCAGCACCAGCAGCGGTTTCAACACCGCGCCCATGATCCGCGCGATGGACATACCCGAGGCGCGCATGATCGTCAGTTCCGAATTGCTCGCCAGAGTACCCAGGCCGATCAGACAGCCGACCAACGCTGCCATCGGCAACAGGTCATACAGCCGGCGCGGCAGGGTCAGGAAGATATAGGTCAGCGCCTCGACTGCACCATAGCCGCCTTCCAGATCCTCCAGCTCGCCGATATAGGCGAACAGCAGATCCAGCGCAACGATGATCAGCGCCACCGTCAGTACGCTGATAATGACAGTCTTGCCAATATGGCGATCAAGCAGCCGCATGACGACCTCCCGCTGGCGCACTGGGCGCGGTCAGAGCACGGAAATTGAGCGTCACGCCGATAATCAGAAACAGGCCATGGACCCACCATAAACCCAGTGCTGCCGGGGTTTTACCTGCCTCCATCCAACCACGGGCACTGACCAGAAGGCCCAGATAGGCCATGTACAGAATGATGGCCGGTAACAACTTGAGGAAGCGGCCCTGGCGTGGATTGACGCGCGCCAGCGGCACCGCAAAAAACGCGACTATGGGCACCAACAGGGGAATTGCCAGGCGCCATTGCAACTCGGCCCGGTTCTTCAGATCCGAGCTACCGAGCAGTTGTGTGGATGGCATCGCCTCACGGTCGGTCACTTCGGTCACCACCTCCGGCTTGGGCAGCAGTACGCCGTAGGCATCATATTCAATGGTCCTGAAATCAGCTGCCCCCGGGCGCCCGTCATAGCGAAAGCCGTTCTGCAGCACCAGATAGCGGCTGCCATCTGCATTCATCTGCTGTCGACCACTCTCGGCCACCAGCACGCCGACGCTGGCATCTTCGCCTGAGCCGGTGCTTTCGGCGATGAAAATGGCTTCAAGCTCGGTGCGGTCATCGGACAGTCCACCGGCGTAGGTCACCCGCTGACCACTGCCCAGCGACTGAAAGCGTCCAGCTGCGAGGGTATCGAACTCGGTCATGGCATCCTGCTCGTTGAACAGTTGCTGGGTCTTCAGCACACCGGCTGGTGCTACCCACAGGCTCAGCCAGGCGACCAGCAGTGCCACCAGCAGCGCCGGACCCTGCGTGTAGCCGAGGATTTTCCGATCACTGACGCCTGTAGCCGACAGGACTGCCATTTCGCTGTCCAGATACATCCGCCCGTACGCCAGCAGTATGCCCAGAAACATGCCCAGCGGCAGAATCAGCACGACAAAGCCCGGCAGGCGATAACCCATGATCATGAACAGCACGCCGGGGTCCAGCTGCCCCGCTGCGGCCTGGGCCAGGTACTTGATGAAGCGGCCACTCATGATAATCAGCAGCAATACACCGCTGACGGCCGCAAGCGTCGTCAGCACCTCGCGGCTGAGGTATCGGAATACGATCACATTGGTTTCCTTGAATCCGGGGCTTTAAGGGCTCTCGGGAATAGGCCAGAATGCAGCTACAGCATCACAGTCTGCAGTTGCCCGGCCAGCTTCGGCACAAGTGCCGGTCATAATGAGCTGCATTATCGGTCAAACCACATGATTTGTCTTGGGGAGCACCATGGAGTTCAACGTCAAACACGGCGCAGCGGAAACCATTAAAACCGGTTGTCTGGTCGTCAGCATCAACGAAGCACGCACTCTCACCGGCACCGCAGCCCATCTCGATGGCATCTGCGGCGGCCAGATCAGCGCCGCCGTCAAACGTGGCGACATCACCGGCAAGCCAGGCCAGACCCTGATGCTGTTCGCCCTGCCCGGCATCACTGCCGAGCGCGTATTGCTGATCGGCAGCGGCAAGAAGCCGGAACTGGGCGATCGTGACTATCGCAAACTGCTGCAGAAGACGGTCGCCACACTGAAAGACGGCGGCGCCACCGACGCGGTGCTGACCTTCAGCGAATTGTCCGTCCAGGGTCGGGATCTGTACGCCCGCACACGCCTGGCGGTGGAAACCATCCGCGAGAGCCTGTATCAGTTCGATCAGTTCAAGAGCAAGAAAGCCGCCAAGCCACGCCTGAAGAAATGCGCCCTCTGGTCTGCCGACAAGGCCGATGCCGCTGCTCTGAAACAGGCCATCGCCCACGGCCAGGCCATCAGCGATGGTACTGACCTGACCCGCGATCTCGGCAACCTGCCGGGCAACGTCTGCACCCCGACCTATCTGGCAAAAGAAGCCAAGGCCCTGGCCAAGCAGTTCAAGGGTACTGAAGTGGAAGTGCTGGAAGAGAAGGACATGAAGGCACTGGGCATGGGTTCGCTATTGTCGGTCAGCGCCGGCAGCGCCGAGCCAGCCAAACTGATCCGTCTGAGCTACCAGGGAGCCGACGCCAAAACCAAGCCCCATGTACTGG
Source organism: Pseudomonas sp. (assembly GCA_037621305.1). Classification (GTDB taxonomy): domain Bacteria; phylum Pseudomonadota; class Gammaproteobacteria; order Pseudomonadales; family Pseudomonadaceae; genus Halopseudomonas. The sequence continues at coordinate 3,293 of JASJKW010000395.1, read as the reverse complement.
TCGGTAAAGGCATCACCTTCGACACCGGTGGCATCAGCCTCAAGCCCGGTTCCGGCATGGACGAAATGAAGTACGACATGTGCGGCGCCGCCACCGTACTGGGCGTATTCAAGGCCGTGGTCAGTCTGCAGCTGCCGATCAACCTGACCATTCTGATCGCTGCCGCAGAGAATATGCCGAGCGGCACCGCCACCAAGCCGGGTGATATCGTCACCAGCATGTCCGGGCAGACCATCGAAATCCTCAACACCGACGCCGAAGGCCGTCTGGTGCTGTGTGATGCACTGACCTACGCAGAGCGCTTCAACCCCGCCAGCGTGGTCGATATCGCCACCCTCACCGGCGCCTGCATCGTCGCTCTGGGCAGCCACACCACCGGTGTAATGGGTAACGATGACGCGCTGGTCGAGCTGCTGCTCAATGCCGGCAAGCAGGCCGATGACCGCGGCTGGCAACTGCCGCTGTTCGATGAGTACCAGGAACAGCTGGACAGCCCCTTCGCCGACATCGCCAACATCGGCGGCCCCAAGGCCGGTACCATCACCGCTGCCTGCTTCCTGTCGCGCTTCACCAAGGCTTACCCCTGGGCGCACCTGGATATCGCAGGTACGGCATGGATCAGTGGTGGCAAGGACAAGGGGGCGACCGGTCGTCCGGTGCCATTGTTGACTCAGTATCTGTTGAATAAGGCCGGCTGAGTCACTTCATATTGACTGTGCCAGGCTATCCGAGCCGGGGCCGGCATTGCCAGCCCCGGTGGCCACACGAAGGCACAGTCAATATCCATTACAGCGAGCGCTGCCACCTTTCAGCCATTAACGACAGCCCATGACCAGAATCGACTTTTACGTACTTTCCAGCCCCAGCCCCGAAGCCAGACTGCAGTTCGCCTGTCGGCTGGCGCGCAAGGCCTGGGAGCAGAACCGGCGGGTGTATCTGCACTGTGCTGACGAGGCCGCGGTCACCGCAATGGATGAACTGCTGTGGTCGTTCCGGCCCGACAGCTTTCTCCCCCACGCCCAACACAATGATCAGCCCAACGAGGTCATCGTCTGCGGATGCGGTGATAACCCTGATCCGCACAATGACTTTCTGATCAACCTCAGCAATGACACGCCCGATTTCTTCAGCCGCTTCAACCGTCTGGCGGAAATCCTGGTCGAACACGACGCAATCCTGGCTCCGGCGCGTGAACGATTTCGTTTTTATCGCAAACGAGGCTATCCTCTGGAAACTCATCAGATACGGATATAGCAGGATGATGTATGAAGCAGCGCGAACAAACGGACCCATCTCGCTTGCTGAAGGACCTGGAATCCATCCGCACCTTGCTGGATGAACCATCCCCAGCGACCGGTCAACAACCAGATACCCAGCTCGACATTCCCCTTTTGCAGGACATCATCAGTTCCGGCGGTGATACACCGACTCCATCCCCAGCGGCCAGCAATGCCAGCAGTGGCAAGCCATCCAACCCCTTTCTACCCTACGAATCGCTGGCGCGGTTGGCAGGTGAACGCGTGCAGCTTGAGCGCCTGTTACAGCAGACCGTTCCGCAATCACTCGCAAACCCCCATGTCGGCGCGCGGGAAGTACGCATGGAAGCCCGCCTGCAGGCTGAAGCGCAACTGGCCATGCAGGACGTGATCGACGAAATACTGCCTATGAGCGAAGCCGAATTGCGCAAGCGATTGAGCGGCAGACTGGAGCAGATCGTTCAGGAGCAGTTGAAGCAACAGGCGATGGACAGCGGATAGTGGAAGTCGCGAAATGTATCCATGGGCACGCGCAGCACCGGGGCGGTAACCGAGTAAAACAGCATGGCAACCCAGGTCCCAGATCTTCTACAGGCTTCGTAGCTATTATTGGAAACAGCAACTACCTGCTTGAGACTAGCAGAAAGCCCCGCTTACGCCTCACAGAAGAAACGCCAAGCCTCCGAGGATCGCGGCAAACAAGACAGACAGACCGACCAGTATTTTCCATGGAAAGGATGACCGGCGTGGCTCCACTGCGAGTTGCTGATTCAGATAGCTCCTCAACAAGCGCGTATTGCGACTGTTGGCTTTGTAGACGGCATCGAAGGCGTCCCCAACAACCGGTATCAGACCACCAACAAAGTCGATCCCGATATTACGCAGCATGCGCCGCTTCACTTCCTTGCCCGCCCCCGCCCGCTGCGCCTCCAGCAACACATAACCGGACATCGCCAAGCCCACCAGATCACCGATACCCGGCACCAGACCGATGATCGCCTCGACCCCGATCTTGAACCGGGTGAAAGGCAGGCCAATGCTGCTGTCAGTAAAACGGCTGAATTTCTCGAGTCGCGCGAGAATGGCCAGCTGCTCGGCCTCAGATGGCTTTTTGGTCATCACATCTCCCCGCAATGTTCCTGACCTCGTTGCTCACCCTCAATCACTCCGATACGGTAGCAGCGCGGCCTTCACGGACTATTTCAATCAATGCATTCAAGGCATCAGTGGCGGTGAAAATACCCAGCAGCCCACCATCCTCATCCTTGACGATCACACTGCCGACCTTCCGTTCAGACATAGCATAGGCCACCTCATCCAGGGGCGTTGAGGCGCTTACGCTCAAGGGGTCGAGCGCCATGATGTCAGCCGCTCGCACCTGAAACTTCTCCGCAGCACTCAAACCCGAGAAAAGACGTATATCCCGGTCACTGATCACGCCGACAACTGCACCACCACGGACGATAGGAAGGTGGCGAATGCCATGCCTCTCCATAAGGCGTTGCAGATCGTCGATAATCATATCTTCGTCCGCAGTGATAGGGTCGGGGGTGGTGAATTCTTCCACCGGAACGCTAATTGGCAGCATGGCAGATCTCCTGTAATCCTCCGCAGAACGCGGACGTAGCCGACTACGATGGTTCACCATATCGCCTGATAGATCAATGGGCTGATCCTCCCCCGAACACATCTTACTTAACCTTCTCAATATCCAGATCGCTGTACACCACGACCTGCAGCAATTGCGCCTGGGATTCGGCATACGTACAGAGGTCTATCATCAGTCGAACCCAATCAGCCAGATCAGCCTCATTCCGCTCAGACACCTCATCAATTGAAAAGCGCCAGATCGCAGGCGCTTGCAACTGCTCCACGTGATCAAGCAACAAATCGTAGGCTGCATCCCAGTTATCGCCGAAGTAATCCGGAAAACTGAAAGACTCCCTGAGCGCCCGCAACATCGTCGCCTTGTCCAGCTTGCCGTTTATATCCAATGCAATGGCCGGTTGATCAAGCTGATCCCGGGGTTGCCAAATG
>JASJKW010000394.1:0-3045 GCA_037621305.1 Pseudomonas sp. | reverse complement strand
TCGTTCTCGATATCATTCCTGCAGGCCATGCAAAAAAGTCGCTGCTCAAGCGATTCATTGATGAAAAACCGCCAGAAACGGATCTTGATCTGTTTTTGCTGGGCAGATGTACGCCATCGCCTATCGGGAATCTACGTGTCAAGGAATCCGTGGAAGCTCTGGAGAACACAGGAGCTGAAGCCTTTGCTCGCCAGGAAGTTGTAGAGCGCACCAATGACTTCCTTGAGTACGCCTATGAAGCTGGGGCTGCGCTGGGCGGCGCGACGGGGGCTCAGGGTGAGGCACCCAAGCTTTTGCTGGCCGAGGGGCGGGACGGGATGTTTTACGCAGATGCCATGCTTGATGATCCCCTGGTGCAAGCACACTCGCTGGTTAAATTTGCTCGGAATAAGGTGACGGAGAACGACAAGAATATTCTTCGTGCGGAATATCATTACTACAAAGCGGTCTCGAGCCTGGGTCTGAATACCGTTTCAACTGATGGCTTGAGTCTGGAAGAAGCTGAAAGGCCCAGTCTTTGGATGCCTCGCTTTGACCGCATCGTGGATGGCGAGAGCGTCGAGCGTATCCCGGTGGAATCGGTCTACTCCTTACTTGGTAACACGGAGCCCGGGTCGAGACTCAAGCATGAGGTTGTGCTATCGAAGCTGATCGAGTTGTGGTGCTCAAGCGGACAAGCCGGTGAGGTTCAAGAGCTTATTTTTGAATACATACGCCGAGACCTGCTTAACCGAATCCTTGGCAACAGTGACAATCACGGTCGTAATACATCCGTATTTCGGTACAGGGGGCGGTTTGATCTGGCCCCGATTTATGATCTGGCCCCGATGGTTCTGGATGCAGAAGGGGTAACCAGGGCAACGAAATGGGAAGCCGAAAGAAAAGGGAGTCCAATGTGGCGTGAGATCTGTGCCTGCTTCCCGGAGTGGTATGCCCCAGATGATCTGTATGAACGTATCCGTGACGCCGCTGAGGAGTTCAGAGCATTGCCGGATTTGCTCGTGGATATGCCTCTGGATGTTCGCCAATCGAAGGCGATTCCAGTAAATGATCTGGAATCGAGCTTTGAGTTATGGAGGTTGCTATGAAAGCCATGACGGGAGAGGAACGTAAGCAGCTGATTGAAGAAATCATTCGGATGCACACTGATGGTGAATTAACCCTTGGCATGGCTGTTCGTAGGCTTCGTTTGGAGGTCACTGGTTTCGATCAGGAAACCTTTGCTCGGATGTGCGATATGTCCATCAGAGCGCTGTATCAGTTGGAAACAGATAAAGGTAATCCGACCTTGAACACCGTCGATTCGATATTGCGCAAGTTTGGCCTGCGAATGGGGATCATGGCGGCGATGCGTTCAAACGGGATACCTGCTGGTGCTATCAAAGGCCGCAGTGTCTCTGAATATGCCATCTCAAGAGGGGCGAAGCCTAAAGGGACGGCTGGGCACAGGCCTGTGGCTGGCCAGTCGCCCAAGGTTGCAAAAAAGAAGAGTCAGGCAGATGGATAAGGTGTTTCGATTGTTGGGGGAGGGGGTTATAAGCTGAACTCTTTTTTCGCTGCGCTTTCTCAATTTTGGAAATCCCATTGAATATTCAGGAGTGAATGTGAAGGTCACTAAAGCCGTTTTGCCAGTTGCCGGGTTGGGTACACGTTTTCTGCCTGCCAGTAAGGCAATCCCCAAGGAAATGGTCACTGTGGTGGATAAGCCGGTGATCCAGTACGTGGTGGAGGAGGCGCTGGCCGCCGGTATCAATGAGATTGTGTTGGTGACCCATTCCAGCAAAAAGGCCATTGAAGACCACTTTGATGTGAACTATGAGCTGGAGGCGGAGCTGGAACGGCGGGGTAAGCATGAGCTGTTGCAGGTGCTGCGTGATATTGCGCCGCCTCAATTGAAGGTGACGGCGGTGCGTCAGGGCCGGGCTCTGGGGCTGGGGCATGCGGTGTATTGTGCGCGGCCTGTCGTGGGTGATGCGCCTTTCGCGGTGATGCTGCCGGATGTGTTGGTGGCGCAGGCTGGTGATGCGGTGGATCTGGGTTTGATGACCCAGCGTTTTGCCGAGACGGGGCAGGCGCAGATCATGGTTGAGCCGGTGCCCAATGAGCTGGTGCATCAGTATGGTGTGGTTGATCTGAACGGTGCTGATCTGCAGCCGGCTGGGCATGCTCGGATGACCCGCGTGGTGGAGAAGCCAACCCGTGAGGAGGCGCCGTCGAATCTGGCGATTGTCGGACGTTATGTGTTGCCTGCCGGTATTTTTGACTTGCTGGCCAATACCGCGCCGGGTGCGGGTGGCGAGATCCAGTTGACCGATGCGATTGCCGAGTTGATGAAGAATGAAGGCGTTGAGGCCTGGCACATTGCCGGGCGCTCCTATGACTGCGGCAGCAAGCTGGGCTATCTGGAGGCGACGCTGGCTTATGGTCTGCAGCATCCGCAATTGGGTGCGGACTTCCGTGCGTTGCTGGGGCGTTATCAAGGCTGAGGGCTGAGCATGTTCCTTGAAGTGTATGGCGATACGGTCTGTGCGTTGGTGAGTGCGGCGGCGATGGCGTCGACCGGGCACCAGGTGACGCTGCATGTGTCCGCCGATTCGGTTGCGAATAAGCTGGATAGTGATGACTTTTCGCTTCGCGAGCCTGGTCTGGCACCCTTGATGCTGGAGCAGAAGCGTGCTGGCCGGTTGGTCGTGGCTCCGCTGAGTGTGCTGCCTGGGCCGCAGTGTACGGTGTTGTGGCTGGCGCTGGCTCCCGATGCGCTGGAGTTTGCGCACCGGTTGGTGGATAGCCTGCCGGCGAATATTGATCCGGAATTTCTGGTGGTCAACCAGTCGACCTTTCCGGTGGGCAGTACTGAGGCTTTGCAACACGGGCTGTTGAATCGACCGGGTGCGGATTCGCGCTTTGGGTCGGTGGTCAGTGTGCCGGATCTGTTGACTGAGGGCGCTGCGCTGACGGGCTTTACTCGCCCGACTCATTGGCTGGTGGGGGCAGATATGCCCTGGGCCAGTCGATTGGTGGTGGAGTTGCTGCGCCCCTTCAATC
>JASJKW010000393.1:0-4930 GCA_037621305.1 Pseudomonas sp. | reverse complement strand
GCAGGTTGGTTATATCGTCGGCGCGTTCAACCTGATCTTCCGCACCACTGATGGCGGGCAGAACTGGATACCTTGGCTGGAGCGTACCGACAACCACGAGGCCTTCAACCTGTACGCGATCAATCGCGTGGGCAATGCACTGTTCATCGTCGGTGAGCAGGGCCTGATTCTCAAGCTGGATCCTGTTGCTGAGCATTTTACAGCTACCTCTACCCCGTACCGGGGCACGTTCTTTGGCATCACGGGCAATTCCAGTGTCGCTCTGGCCTTTGGCTTGCGCGGCAATGCCTATCGCAGTGTGGATGGCGGGATGAGCTGGAAGCCGGTTGACCTGAGCCTGAACTCAAGCATCACCAGCGGCACGGTAGCAGCGGATGGCCGGGTCATCCTGGTGAGCCAAGGGGGGCACGTGCTGGTCAGCCAGGACAACGCCGCCAGCTTCCAATTACTGGCAAGACACAGCTTGGGCATCGTCGCTGCGGCCCGTTTCAGTGGGCCTGATGCATTGACTCTGGCGGGGACGCGCGGTGTGCGTGCGTTTCCGATCCAGTAAGCCTGATCCCGTACAACAACAGAGATAAGCATGTTATGGGCAATAATATAAAAGCGAATCAGATGCCGGTTATTCGCGAGCTGAGCGACTTCGATGCTCATTCTGGCAATTGGTTGGAGCGGCTGGTATTCAACCACCGTCTGCTGACCATGCTGTTGTGCCTGCTGGCGACCCTGGGGCTAGGGTACATTGCGGCCGGCAAGCTCACCCTGAACGCCAGCTTCGAGAAGATGATCCCGCACAACCAGCCATTCATTAAAAACTACCTGGAGAACCAGCGGGATTTGCGGGGGCTAGGTAGTGCCGTGCGGGTGGTGGTGGAAATCACCGACGGTGATATTTTCGACCAGCGCTACCTGGAGATACTCAAGGAGATCAGTGATGAACTATTCCTGACGCCTGGAGTTGACCGGGCCTGGTTGAAATCGTTATGGACGCCTGGAGTGCGCTGGACGGAAGTCACCGAAGAGGGATTTGAAGGTGGCCCGGTCATGCCGGATGACTACGATGGCTCGGCACGCAGCGTTGAGCAGTTGCAACAGAATATTGCTCGGGCCGGGATCGTCGGTAGCCTGGTGGGTAATAACTTCAAATCGAGCATGATCTTCGTGCCGCTGCTGGAGAAGGACCCCATTACGGGATTAAGCATCGATTACCATGAGTTTTCCACAACCTTGGAAGACAAGCTACGTACGCGCTTTGAGTATGACGGTAACCCGGCCGCGCGTAGTGATGTTGAAGGCACAGGGCTGATCAAGGTCCGAGTAATTGGCTTTGCCAAGCTGGTGGGCGACCTGATCGACGGCCTGATGCTGATGCTGTTGTTCTTTGGCGCTGCTGCGCTGATTGCCATGGCGATCATCTTTGCCTTTACCCGCTGCATGCGCAGTACCGCATTGGTGGTGCTCTGCTCATTGATCGCGGTGATCTGGCAGCTCGGCCTGGTGGCTCTGGCAGGCTATACGCTGGACCCGTTCTCGATCTTGGTGCCATTCCTGGTGTTTGCCATCGGTGTGTCCCACGGTGCGCAAAAGATGAATGGCATCATGCAGGACGTCGGGCGTGGTACTCACAAGCAGGTTGCAGCACGCTACACCTTCCGCCGGTTGTTTCTGGCTGGGCTGACTGCGTTGCTTGCCGATGCCGTCGGTTTCGCCGTTTTGATGCTGATTGATATCCCGGTGATTCAGGATCTGGCGATCACTGCCAGTGTCGGTGTGGCAGTGCTGATCATCACCAACCTGATGTTGTTGCCGGTAATGTTGTCATACACCGGGGTCAGTCCGAAGGCCGCGACACGCAGTCTGCGTGAGGATAACCGGGGCGCTGACTGGCTGTGGCGTTTTCTGGTCCGTTTCACTGAGCGCCGCTGGGCGGTGGGTGCGATTGCTGTCGCCGTTGTGATGGCGGCTGGCGGTTTGGCGGTGAGCACCCAATTGCAGATTGGTGATCTTGATCCTGGCGCCCCGGAGCTGCGTGCCGACTCGCGTTACAACCGTGACAATGCCTACATAACATCGAACTACTCATTGTCGAGCGACCAGTTTGCGGTGATGCTCAAGACGCCAGTTGAGGGTTGCCTGAAGTACGAGACTCTGGTCGAGGCTGATCGTCTCGGTTGGCAACTGCAACAACAGCCAGGCGTCCAGACCACTGTGTCACTGGTCAATGCGGTACGCCAGATCACTGCTGGTTCCTATGAGGGCAACCCCAAATGGCTGACCATCGCACGTAACCAGAACGTGCTCAATTATGCTGCCCAGCAGGCCTCGGTCAATAACCCGGAGCTGTTCAATAACGATTGTTCAATGATGCCGGTGGTGGCTTACCTGGCCGATCACAAGGCGACTACCTTGGACGAAGTAGTCGATGTGGCTGAAGCCTTTGCCAGCGCTCACAGTACGGACGAGCGTCAGTTTCTGCTGGCTGCCGGCAGCGCCGGAATTGAAGCGGCGACCAACATAGTTGTGCGTGAGGCAAACCGCACCATGTTGCTGTATGTCTATGCAGCGGTGACTCTGCTGTGCCTCATTGCCTTCCGCAGTTGGCGGGCGGCGGTGGTAGGGGTGGTACCACTGATGCTCACGTCGATTCTCTGTGAGGCCTTGATGGTCTGGCTGGGTATGGGGGTAAAAGTGGCTACTCTACCGGTCATCGCCCTCGGCGTCGGTATCGGTGTGGACTACGCTTTGTACCTGCTGAGCATTCAGTTGGCTAACCAGCGTATAGGCATGTCCCTGGCCGATGCCTATAAGAACGCCCTGGGGTTCACCGGCAAGGTGGTGGCGCTGGTGGGCATCACCCTGGCTGCCGGGGTGGTTACCTGGGCTTGGTCGCCGATCAAGTTCCAAGCCGACATGGGCATCCTGCTGACCTTCATGTTCCTGTGGAACATGGTCGGTGCTCTGATCCTGATCCCTGCACTTTCGCACTTTCTCTTGCCCGGCAGCGAGGCCAAGCCAATCGCGGAAGATGCAGAGCATACCTCCGTCGCAACCTCCATGGGACAGCAGTCGAAAGCAGCGTCATTGGAAAGCGCAGGTTGAGCCAGGGATGGCGTGCGCTTGCAGCGCACGCCAATACCAGCTTCAAACATTACTCAGGAGTTATGATCGTGGTGAGAACCAAAATAATCACGCCAGCGGTAGGGGCATATGCCTACCCATTGCTGATCAAGCGTCTATTATTGTCCGGCGTGCGGCATCAGCCGAATCAGGAAATCGTCTACGCCGATAAGTTGCGTTACAACTATCGTGAGCTCAATCAGCGTATTCAACGTTTGGCCAACGTACTGACGGCCGCTGGTGTCAAGTCCGGGGATACCGTGGCGCTGCTGGATTGGGACAGCCATCGCTCGCTGGAATGCTTCTTTGCCGTGCCGATGCTGGGTGCGGTTCTGCATACGGTGAATATCCGCCTTTCCCCGGAACAGGTCTGTTACACCATGAATCACGCCAGCGATGATTTTGTTCTGGTGCATGATGACTTCTTGCCTCTGATGGAGCAGATTCAAGATGACCTGCCGACGGTCAAGGGCTATATGCAACTCACTGATGCCAAGCCGGCGCCTACCAAACTGCCGGTACTGGGTGAATATGAAGCGCTGCTCGGCTCAGCAGACAGCCATTTTGATTTTCCCGATTTTGACGAGAACTCGGTGGCCACGGTGTTCTACACCACCGGTACCACCGGTAGTCCGAAAGGGGTTTACTTCAGTCATCGACAGCTGGTTCTGCATACGCTCAATGAGCTGGGCACATTGGCCGCCCACGAAGGGCAATCGTTGCTGCGCTCCCACGATGTCTACATGCCCATTACCCCCATGTTTCATGTGCACGCATGGGGAATTCCCTATGTGGCTACGGCGTTGGGGGTAAAGCAGGTTTATCCTGGCCGCTACGAGCCGGACATACTGGTTCGCCTGTTTCAGCGGGAGCAGGTGACCTTCTCCCACTGTGTGCCAACCATTTTGCAGATGATACTGGAGTGCGATGCTGCCCGGCAGGCTGATTTCACCGGCTGGAAGATGCTGCTTGGTGGCAGTGCCCTGGCCCTGGGTCTGGCTCGTCAGGCCAGCCAGCGGGGGATACGTGTACATTGTGGTTACGGCATGTCCGAGACCTGTCCGCTGTTGTGTCTGACCCATCTGAGCGAGGAGGAGTTGGCACTGCCGATGGATGAACAGCTGCCACTGCGCATCAAGACCGGTATGCCGGTTCCGTTGGTCGATCTGCGCATCATCGATGGCAGCGGCCAGTCGGTGCCACATGATGGCGAGTCGCTGGGTGAGGTGGTGGTCCGAGCGCCCTGGTTAGTCCAGGGGTATCTGCATGATCCGGAGCAAGGGGCCGAACTCTGGAGCGGGGGCTGGCTGCATACCGGCGATATCGCATCCATCAATGCGGATGGCGTGGTTGAAATCAAGGATCGGATCAAGGACGTGATCAAGACCGGCGGTGAGTGGATCAGCTCTCTGGAACTGGAAAGCCTTATCAGCCAGCACCCAGCTGTGGCGTCGGTCGCGGTGGTGGGCGTTGCTGACGTGCGATGGGGCGAGCGTCCATTGGCACTGGTGGTGTGTACTCCTGGAAAGAACCTCGATCAGCAGGCGATCAGTGAACACCTGATGCAGTTCGTCGAGAGCGGGCGAATCAACAGGTGGGCGATTCCCAGGCAGATTCGTGTCGTCGAGGAAATACCAAAGACCAGTGTTGGCAAGATCGACAAGAAACTGATTCGGGAAGCCGAGTTGGCGGAAGAGATGGTCGGAGAATAACAAAATGTCGATCAGAACGCTTTATCTGGAAGCGGGTGGTGGCTATGACAAGGTTGTCATGGCTACTAGTGAAGAACGCATGCCCCTGCGAGGTGAAATCA
>JASJKW010000392.1:0-4809 GCA_037621305.1 Pseudomonas sp. | reverse complement strand
TGGCCGGGTTGGCATCGAAATGGCGTATCAGATAGCTGGGCATCCAGGTGGGTAGACCGTAGATAACGATGGCCAGCATGCCCATACCGATGAATACGCGCAGGAAGAACGCACGATCCTGCCAGATGTACTGAGCGATTTCGGGGATGGTGAAGGCACGATCATCGGCGCTCGGCTCGCTGCTGAAGGAGGTGCGCTGCGGTTCGCGTACCGTGAACAGGAGCATGGCCAGCAGCAGGCCGGGGAAACCGACCATCATGAAGGTCACCTGCCAGGTGGACATGTTTGCAAAGATCGGAATCAGCTCGATCAGGTCGCCTGCAAAGGCGATGACCAGACCACCGGCGACAAGCGCCAGACCGGCTCCCAGAGAGGGCCCGAGCAGGAAGATGCTCATGGCGCGGGGCAGGCGCGGCTTGGTGAAGTAGTCGGCAATCAGTGACCAGGCGACCGGTGCCAGGCTGGCTTCAGCGGCGCCGACGCCGGCACGTGCGAAAAACAGCTCCCAGAAACTGTTGGCGGTACCGCAGAGCACAGTGCAGACGCTCCACATGGTCACGCCGAATACCAGGATATTGCGCCTGTGCCCGGAATCAGCCCAGCGACCAAACAATGGACCGCAGACGATATAGGCGGACATGAAGGCGAAGCCCTGCAGGAAGCTGATATCGACATCGCTCAGCAGCAGATCCAGCTTGATGGGGTCCACCAACAGGTTGAGTACCTGGCGATCGATAAAGGCGACCGTGTAGGCGAAGGTCAGCAGGAATACCACATACCAGGCGTAGTGACTGTCCTGATGGATAACCTGGCCGCGGGTGGGCGTGGCGCTGCTCAATATAGTGTTCATCGTGGGCTCGGCATGTTGTTGGAGTTGTTGATGGACCACCGCTCCGGAATCAGGTGATTGCGGGGCGAGTTATTGCATATCAGTTGTTGGGTGCCCCTGCGGTGATCCACCGGGATATCAGTTCCACCTGTGCATCAGGCAGCGGCGGGAAGCCCTGCGGCATGCGCGTGCCAGTACCACCCTGATCCAAATGAGTACCGGTCAGCTTATGCAATAGATAACTTTCCCCGGGCGCGCCCGGTTTCACCCGGACCAGGGCGCTCTGCAGCGAATCGACATTGACCAGCTGGTCGTATGCGAGGGAGGGCGCAAGGCCCAGACCACCCAGCTCTTCACCGGTGATATGACAGCTGACGCAGTTCTGCTGGAACAGCGGCAAGACATCCTTACCGAACGCCGGCTCATCGGCCCGGACCTCGCCCAGGCAGGTGAAGATGAACAGTCCTAGAGCCAGTTGGGTTTTCAATAGTTGCAGAGTCATCGGCTTGGCCTTCCCGGCCGGTGGCCGGATGTTGTTATAGTGGTTGGCTTTTTTCAGCCTTTATGTGCCGTGGTGGCCGCGATATAGCCGAAGGTCAGCGCCGGCCCGATAGTACCGCCCGCGCCCATGTAGGCTTCACCGGTCGGGCTGGCAATGCAGTTACCCGCGCCATACAGACCGGGAATCGGCTGGCCGTTACCATTCAGTACTTGTGCATGTTCATCGGTCAGTGGGCCGGTATTGGTGTCCAGCGCACCCGGTGCAATGATGATGGCGTAGTAGGGACCCTCGTCGGCAAACGGATGCATGGTGGCGTTGGGCATGCCACCGACCTTGTTTTCCATGCCGGCGCGCGGACGGGAGAAATAGGCCTGCCACTCGATCTCGGCGGGATGGCCGCCGCGCTTGAAGTCCAGGTCTTGGCCTTTGCGAGCGAACTCGTTGTAACGCGCCAGGGTTTCGCCCAGACGGTCCGCAAAATCGGTGGCCAGCGGTGTTACTGCTGTCTTGTTTGACAACGAATCCAGCCGTTGCTGAACATTGCTCTGCAACTCGGCCAGGTTGGCGCCCCGGATCACATAGCTGACCTCGCGAATGTCCGCCGGAATCGGGTAGTTGCCGCCAAACACGTCCATGGCCCGCTGGTCGAAGACCATGAATAGCAACTGATTCGGATAATCGACCGATACGGCATCCCATACCTGGTGTACCCGGGTACGATCGTTGTAGTTGCGCTTCTCATTGACCACACGCTGGCCGAGCTTGTTGACCAGAATCATGGAGTCTGCCGGCGGAATATTAACTCCCGCGCCGACTACCGAGTTCTGCAAGGCCGATTCCAGTACCACCTGACTGCGCCAGGCGCTATCCATCCGGCCCAGCGCTGCGCCAGCCTGAGTCGCCATGCCGATAAAATCGCCGGTACTGCCGGGGGCCGCGCAGGCACCATACAGGGCGCGCTGATAGCGGTGGGTCAGTTCGGGATTATGGGCAAAGCCGCCGGTGCCGAAGATGACACCTTTGCGCGCGCGAATATTCAGGCGTTTACCTTGATGCTCCGCGACCACGCCGATCACGCGGCCTTGTTCCTGAATCAGCTCGACTACCGGGTGGTCGGTCAGCGCTTTGCCGCCCTGTTTCTGCACCCAGGCGAGCATGCCATCGACGATGGCCGAACCTCGGCCGCCATTGATCTGTGGATCAGGCCAAATCGAACGGCCCTTGGGCAGGTGGTTCTCCGGCAGGCTGGGCGCATAGTCAGCGGACGGACCGACGCCGCCAGGCAGCTCGAAGCGGATGAAGTGGCTGGCTTCCAGTTCTTGGAAAGTATCCACCGCCTGGGCCGCGTTGCGGTAGAAGGCCTGGAGCAGGGCGAGTTCCCGGGGTTCCAGCCCCAGGGTCGGGCTGTCCGCCTGGAAACGCTCGGCATAGGCGTAGCGGGCCATATACTGCAGGCACTTGGCCTCGTCGTCGGCCTGACCATTCTGCTTCAGGGTGAAGTTGTTCGGAATCCACGCGACCCCACCGGAGCGGCGGGTGGTGCCGCCGAAGATCGGTGACTTCTCCAGCAAGATGATCTGATCGCCAAGGTGGGTGGCGGTGACCGCCGCGGCACAGGCTGCAGCGCCGCTGCCTACACAAATGACGTCGGTTTCCATGGCCCATTCGCGCTTGCTGGAGGCCGCGGCCATGGCGGGTGCACTGAGGGCGACACCGGAGGCCAATGCGACAGCGGTTACGGTAGAGCCAGCCAAGAGCTTTCTGCGGCCGAGGTCTATACGATCTTCTGCATCGCTCATAGAGTAAAACCTTTTATTGTAATTATCATGATATAAAAAACAGTCTGGATTGCTTTATACAATGAAGTGGCTGGTCGTGGAAATGATTAATGACCATTAACATTGTTGTTATTTGTTACTTTCCCAGGGACGCGGGCGTGGCTTGCCGGTGGCCTTGATTGCCGCCGCGTCCACTTCTGCCAGCATCGGGTTGCGCCGCAGGGTCAGTCCACCGTTGATTTGCAGGTTCTGCCCGGTCATGAAGCATTCGTCACTGCAGACCCAGCTCACGGCTGCGGCGATATCGTCTGAGGTGCCGAGGCGACCTAGCGGATAGCAGGACTGGTAGATTTCCTTGATTCCGGGAATAGCAGCGGCCCCAGCTGTCATGGGAGTTTCAGTAAAACCCGGGGAGATGGAATTGGCACGAATCCCGCGATGGCCGTACTCATTGGCAATGCAGCGAATCACGTGGTCGAAGCCCGCCTTGGTGCCCATATAGGCGGCATGGTTCTCCAGCATGATGGTCGCGGTGGCCGAGGAAATCTGCACCAGAGAGCCGCCATCCCCCATGTGCTGCAACACTGCCTGGAAGAACTTGAACGGGCCGGTGAACTGCAGCTGGCACACGCGCTCTAGCTCTTCGTCGGTGGTCAGCTCATAAGGCTTGAGCAGTCCCCAACCGGTGGCATTGATGGCGATATCGATGCCGCCCAGGTGCTCGACGCAGGCCTGTGCCAGACGTTCGACGTCCTGGCGCTGGGTAATATCGCATAGCGCATAACCACCCTGGAGTTTTTCACTCAGGCGCGCCAGTTCTTCCTCATGGCGCCCGCTGATGAAAACCCGGGCGCCGTCTGCCGCGAGTCGGCGGGCGATGACCTGGCCCATATTGTCCCGTCCAGCGGCACCGATGATCAGTGCGCGTTTCCCTTGGAGATGGCTCATATACCTACCTTTATTGTTGTTGTGGAAACTGTTTCAGACACCTACTACCGATTTTGCGATGATCGCCAGCTGCACCTCGGAGGCGCCACCGAAGATGGTGAACGCGCGGCTGTTGAGGTAATCGGGAATCAGTACCGACATGGTGGAGGAGGTATCGATCTCGCCGGCCCGCCAGCGCAGCCCTTCATGGCCGAGGATCTCGGCGCCGAACTCGGCAATGGCCTGTTTCATGCGGCTGTTGCGCAGCTTGAGAATGGAGGAGACCGGGCCGGGATTCTGACCTGGCTGCAGTGCGCCCATGATGCGCAGTTCCATCATCTCGAAGCTGTCCAGATCAGCGCAGATCTCGCCGAAGCGGCTAATAAGATGCGGATTGCGGCGGATGTCGTGCCCTTCGGCAGCCAACTGGTCGATGACTTCGCCGATGCGTTTGAGCTGCGAGCGCAGGCGGCCGCTGAATATCCCGGCGCCGCGTTCGAATTCGAGCAGATACTTGGCGCAGTCCCAGCCGGCGCTTTCCTGGCCAACCCGATTGACCTGGGGTACCCGCACATCGGTGAAGAACACCTCGTTGACGTCATGGTCGCCGCCGATGGTATCGATCCGACGGACCTCGATGCCCGGGGTATTCATGTCGATCAGCAGGAAGCTGATGCCTTCCTGGCGGCGCCCTTCGGTACTGGTGCGCACCAAGGCGAACATCATGTTGGCGTGGTGCGCCTGGGTGGTCCAGATTTTCGAGCCGTTGAGGA
>JASJKW010000391.1:0-2880 GCA_037621305.1 Pseudomonas sp. | reverse complement strand
AGGTTGGCCGGCAGGGTTGGGCCGACCGTCGGTTGCCAGGACGGCAACCGCGAGCCTACATGGATGTATTTACGGCGTGTCGGCACGGCCCTGCCGGCCAACCTGTTCCCTGCACCAACAACCTTCTCTATCGCTTTCAGCTATCCAAACTTTCCAGAATGGCAGATAGCGCCGCAGCCGGATCCTCGGCGCGGGTGACGGGGCGACCTATCACCAGATAGTTGCTGCCGTTCTCCATCGCCTGATGCGGTGTCACGATACGCTTCTGGTCATCGGCACTGGCATCATCCGGACGGATACCCGGCGTCACCAGTTTGAAATCCTCATTCAGCGCACTTCTGAGCGCCTTGGCTTCCCGTGCCGAGCATACCACCCCGTCCAGTCCGCAATCCTGCGTGAGGCGCGCCAGACGCTGCACCTGCACCATGGGCTCGATATCGATACCCACCTCCTGCAAATCCTCCTGCTCAAGGCTGGTCAGCACGGTAACCGCCGTCAGCAACGGACGCGGCCCCGAGCGGCGCTCGAGGATCTCACGGCATGCTTCCATCATGCGCCGACCACCGCCGGCATGCACGTTCACCATCCATACTCCCAGCTCAGCAGCCGAGCGCACCGCACTGGCAGTGGTATTGGGAATGTCATGGAATTTGAGATCCAGGAACACGTCGAAACCCTTGTCCTGGAGCGTCTGCACAACAGCCGGTCCAGTTGCGGTAAACAACTCCTTGCCCACCTTGAGGCGGCACAGCGCCGGATCGAGACGGTCGGCCATCGCGACCGCTGATGCTGCATCAGGGAAATCCAGAGCAACGATTATCGGGGTATTGCAGGGCATTTATCTTTCCTGTATCAAATGGGTCGCAGTGACGGCGTGGCAACAGCCAACTCCCGTCCCTTCAACGGTCTTATCGTCGACCATCCATGGCAGGTCGGGCATTGCCAGTGCAACTGCTTACCGGAAAAGCCGCAGGCCTGACAACGATACTTATGTTTATCGATCAACAGCGCTTCGACGATCCCGCGCAGAATCATGAGGTTGGCATGTCCTCGCGGCTCGACATTATCCTTGTGCAGATCGATCAGGTACAGCAGTCCGCTCAGTGATGGCTGCTGTTGCAGGTGGGCAAGCACATATTCGCTGGCCGCAGCGAGCCCGGCACGCTTATGCAACTCATCGGCGCGTGCCAGCACCGTTGCCACCATCGGAGGGTGTTTATTCTCCAGCACATCGTCAAGATAGGCCAGCAGATCCAGCACCCCGCCTTCGGCCAGATGCCGCAGCAAGGGCAGCGCCTGAGGCACGAAATCCGCATCATGCGTCGCCAACCGGCGCAACCACTTCAGCTCGTCCCGCTCACGCCCCTGCCCCGCCTCCAGCTCGGCCAGCATCAGCATGGCGCGCACACTCTCGCGATGGATAGCCAACGCGTCCAGCAAATGACGCCGCGCCTGCGGCCACTCATTGCGCGCCTGCGCCTCGCGGGCCAGTTCGCAATGATAATGCCCCAGGGTGCCAGCGAAGTCGCTCCGCTCCTTGACCAGCCGCTGCCCTACCGCCACCGCACGCTGCCAATCGCGCTCGCGCTCATGAATGCGTACCAGGTCGGCCAGCGCGTCGGCACGCAGACTGGAGCCCGAGTCCACCAACTCATCCAGCAAGCGCTCAGCCCGATGATGCAGCCCCACCGCCAGATAATCGCGGGCCAGTTCGAACTGCACTCGATCGGCCTGCAGGGAAGTGAGGTTGGGGCGCGCCAGAAGATTCTGATGAACCTTGATGGCACGCTCCACATCACCGCGCTGACAGAATAGCTTGCCGATAGCTATGTGCGTTTCGACTGTTTCCGGGTTGACCTCAAGGGCGCGAATAAAGGTTTCAATTGCCTCATCCGGCTGCTCGTTGAGCAGATAGTTGAGACCGATGAAGTATTGCTTGTCGAGCGCACTGCCATGGGGCGCCAGCATGAAACCGACTTTGATCGCTTCCCGCCGTCCGAGAAACCAACCCACCCCCAGCGCCCCCATGAACAACCCGAGGAACAACAGCTCCTGCATGGTAATCAGCCTTTGATAGCCTGGGTGCGCAGCTTGTCGACTTCCTTGCGATAGCGATTGAGTTCATTACTCTGGACCATCATGCGCAGGCGCAGACGAGCCGTCAGCAACCAGCCAATGAAAATACCCAGCAGACTGCCAAGAATAAAGGCAATGACGATGAAGAGAGAGATAGGTAACTCGGGGGAGGATATTTCGAGAAACTGCAACGCGATGTTCTGCTGATTTTCCAGCATGAAGTCAATGGTCGCCAGTGCCACCAATAATAGAACGATGATCAGCACCGCGCGTTTCAGCCATTGCATGCCACCACTCCCATCCGTTAAGCAGGTGGGCAGTATAGCGCAGCCTGACGATCAGTCATACCGCTTGAGTCAAGCGGTTTCCAGAGAGTCGTTGACCCGATCGCGCAGCTCCTTGCCCGGCTTGAAGTGCGGAACGTACTTACCTTCCAGTTGCACCGATTCACCGGTCTTGGGATTGCGACCAATGCGCGGCGCGCGGTAGTGCAATGAAAAACTGCCAAAACCCCGTATTTCGATACGCTCGCCTGTCGCCAACGCGGCTGACATATGTTCCAGCATGGTCTTGATGGCCAGCTCCACATCCTTGGCTGACAACTGGCCCTGTTGCTCGACTATGCGTTCGATCAACTCCGACTTCGTCATGATTTTTCCCTTTTTATTCAATCGGCTAGGATCGGTTTTTATTGTTTGTACCACGCAGCTGCAGGGTGGGGCAAGTGGCACGCTCAAGCCACTTTTTACAACGCAAAAAAAAAGGAGCGACCGAAGTCGCTCCTTTTTCATTACAAAGGCTACT
>JASJKW010000390.1:0-5383 GCA_037621305.1 Pseudomonas sp. | reverse complement strand
TCAGGTAGCCAAACGCATTCTTGAGCAGCGCCGCTGCCGTATCCACATCTCCGGAGTAACTCATGCGTAACTCGTCCCGTTCACTCACACCAGGAAGGGTGGACATGCCTGCATCCGCTCCCGATGTGCTGGATGCCACTGGCCGAGAGCTATCCATGGCTCCTGCAGGCAGCGTCTCCGGGTCATAGTTAACCGGCTCCCCGGTCATTGGGTTATTCATGCAGCTTAGGCATTTTCCCTGATAGAAGACGTGTTGATCATTCGCACACCCAACCCGAATGAACGCCGCAAGGCCAGCAGTCAGCAAGGTAGTGATCTTCATGTTTTTTCTCGTTGTCATGGTGAGGGCATACCCAACAAGAGGGCTGATAGGAACCTTACTCCCTTGCGCAAGCCCATTCCGGAACAAGGTCTCATTCAGACGTCAGACAGGTACTCTCATTATCCTCGAACGAGCCTTCTGGTACATCTGCCCCAGGTGGCTCTGATGGCTGCACGGTCTGATCAGGCACGCTCGCCTTCTGGGCCATGACCACCTCGTCAATCCGATACGGCAAGATACCAACGGATCGCGCGCGTACTTTCATTGCAGACCGCTCTTCGTTGTTAACGCCGGTCCATTGGTCGCGGATCATTCGGCCCGCCACCATCACGCGCATACCTCGTTGATAGAGCTGTGACCACTGCTCACAGGTATCAGCATCACGGGAGATCTCAACCGGTGCCCAGAAACCGCCTCGATCTTCAAAGTTGCCTTCGCCAACCGCAACCGGATTATCAAAAAAGACATTCAAGCGCAGAATGCCTCTGGGTGGTGCGTTGTCACTGGTGGGGAATACCTTGACCTGTGGGTCAGACCCAATATTACCTTCACCTTCGAAATGTGTACTCATGAGAAGCGCTCCACTTCTTGCTATTGTGAGTACACACTGCCGCAGACAGATCGAGCTTGAAACGCTGAATCAGATTTCAGACTGACAGGTATTCTGCGACAGCCTGCCCCTGCCTAAGTGAACACCTATCCCAGTCGGTTTGTGAGCTCATCAATATGTTCCAGCGATTGCAATGTTGCTCGTAACCTACGCATGGTAGCGTTCACTGTGCCTGCCTGGTTATTGATCAAGCAGCGCTCCACCTCAATATCGTATAACGTCCGGCGTTCTCCCCCCGACTGCACCTGATTGAAAACCTGGTCAAACTGCGCCATACCCATCGACCGGCTACCGACACCTCTCCAGCGCACCATCGGAACTCGATCACCTCGTTTGGATTCGGTGTGAGGGGTAAGGACAATCCGGTGAGTCTTCAGAAATGAATTGTGCTGTTGTGAAAAATCATGAGCCGCCTGCTCCAGGTGTCGTGCGTAGATCTCGATCTCAGCCATGTATTTCAGCAACCCCCCCTTACCCTTAAAAGGGAAAAGGCCCTTTACCCTTTGGTAACAAGTTCGTGGCAAGTCGCAGCGGTTTGGTGGTAGACGCTCAACGGTCACAGTGGGGTTCTTCCGCATACCACCTCGACTCCTCTTGACCCTGTTGGCACTGCCAACACTCCGT
This sequence comes from Pseudomonas sp., assembly GCA_037621305.1. GTDB lineage: Bacteria > Pseudomonadota > Gammaproteobacteria > Pseudomonadales > Pseudomonadaceae > Halopseudomonas. The sequence goes on along the minus strand of JASJKW010000390.1, from coordinate 3,827 downwards.
GACTAAAACCCTCGATCCAGTCATCCAGTGTTGGCACTGCCAACACTCCGTGACCAGAACCCTCGATCCAGTCATCCAGTGTTGGCACTGCCAACACTCCGTGACCAAAACCCTCGATCCAGTCATCCGTTGATGGCACTGCCATCACAATGAGCGAACAGGCCTAATCCTCATCAGCACCCAACGGATCACCTCCTGCTATAGGTTCTGGCTTGGTTGCCTGGTCTACCAAGTGCTTCAGGTTGTCTTCATCCGGATCTTCATGAGTGTTTTTATCGGCAACACCATCACGCTGTCGAAGGGGTGGTGCGTAAGGGCTTCGGCGAATGGCGCTGAGTACATCTGGAGCAAGTTCGCCATATTTCGCTACTGCATCACGGGCACGGGCATTGCCTGCTGCAAAATCATCACGGGTAGCACCGCTCAGCCCCGGGTATCGCTGCGGAGCAGAACAGAGTCCGCGAATGGCATTTGCGCTGATACGCAGCGCCTCATGAGCATCGCTTCTCACGATCATGGCGATATGCTGGGCAAGCAGAATGTTGCGTACTATTCGGTCATAGCGAATCAGCTGATGGATTCCCTGCCATCCCTGTTGTCCACCCGGGTACACGCCCGTGCGAAACGGCTTCTGTGAGATGTTCTCAGCGATGGACAGCTCTTCAGGAACCGAAGCCAGCAGTGCTTCGGACTTTGCATACATGGGGTCCAGGATGTTTTTGACGTCATGCAATTTGGCGTCGATGTGCAACATCCAGTCGTCTGAATAGGGGTCATCTGTGGCGGCGTTCTGCTGAATGCGGCCTACCAGAGCCAGGAACTGACGCATGCCGATAATCTGGGGTTTACCGGACTCAACGCCTCGTCCCCACCAGGTCCGCGTTGCGTGGTAAGTATGCAGTGTCAGCTCTATTTTGCTGCGCAGCGCTCCAACATCTATATCAGCCATGGCATCCCGCTCCTCAACAGTTCATCTGTGGTCAGGAACTCTGCGCATCTGGCTGGCTTCGGGACATAGATAATAAGAATCCCGGCGGGGATTGTTTCGGGCTTGTCTCGCTAGAAGATCAACGTCTCAGACCTAATGAGTCGAGCAATTTTTTTCTGCTCGCTGCGGCTTGCGCTTGCGTTAACTGGGTCGCTGGTTGGGATTGCCCATGCCCAGCCATCTCAGAACCACGTCGTGCTTCGGCCTCAAGCCCTGTCGCAACACCTTCGCCACAACGCATGTTGCGTATGCTTTCGGCGTAACGAGTGATAACGAACTCACCTTCCTGAGCGCTTTTTATCAGGGATCGCAACAGCCCCTTCGGTGTGCGAACTTTACCTGCCAGCATACGCCCCGCCGTTTCATCGAGCACAGCTTGAGCAACCTCAGAGCCGAGGCGTTGAAGAACGGCCAGGAGCTCTTGGCGCTCTTGCTGTGCTATCTGCAATTGCTCATGCCAGATCAATCCTGAATCCGCCTCGGTACCCGTACTTGTTTTTAAATAAATACCAGTACGTACTGGTACTGTATTCGCTTGGTTCTCAGTGCGAACTTGGCTAGAGCCACCGTAAATCATTGATTTTCGGCTTAGTTCTTTCTGCGAACTTGGGCGGTTCTCCGTTTGGCTGCTACTTGGTTCTCTCCCGAAACCCGTTATTACTGGGCAGTTCTCTGGCGGTAACTGCTGGTTCTTTCTGCCTTCCTTGGTGCTGCCACGCCGCTGATCACGCATTTCAACAAAGCGTTGGGCTCGCTGATTGAGGCGCGTTTGCTGCCCCCCGCTCTCCATCGCCGCATGAACTCGCTCGGCTACAAACCGGACTGCACTGTTGTTATGCGACAGGCACTGAACTACGAACGCGTTGTAATCTGAATCGAGTAATGCCGCCTCTTCAAAGCTCAACGGCTCATCATGCAATGCATAGACGTTGCCCATGATGCGACCGGTTTCATGCCGGGCCTTATGACATAAGCTCATCCAGCGGGTGAGCCTGAGCACGGCAATCACCCGCGCTACCGTCCCGCGTGATGCTGACGTTCCTGGTGAGGCTCGCAACAAGGGCTGCAACTGGTCGTATGTTGGAAAAGCGGTGCTGCGGTCAGCCTCGGTCATCAGCCGGATCATTTGCCAGCCCAGGACATCCACAGCACCAAGGTGCTCATCGAGTAGCAGCCCCCTGGGTACTGTTTCGTGGGGGTTTCCGAAAAACAGTAATCCATCCAGTTCGCCCGCATGGGAAGGCTTGCTGTCGGAGAATCTCTGGGTAATGGCGGACGTTGCACGCCCAACCAATACCTGCCAGTCATCTATCGAGCGCATGCCTTTCTCCCATCAGCCAGCTGAAGCTTGCTGCGAGAGCTGGAGCTGACCGTTTGCGCCCAGTTCTTTACCAGTTGCCAGACCACGCCCAAGGGTATGCAGGTTTCCTCACACAGCACGATCATGCCCTGTATGTCATCAGCTGCATCGGGTGCGGTGGGAGCGGCGCTGATATCTTGCCAACGCCGAAAAGCATCATGCTCTTCTGTTTCCGGCGGCATAGCCACCCGTCCCTGACGGGATTCCAGTCCAAGTAGCGCGCGACGGGTCGAGCAATCGTTTCCGGTCAGCCCGAAAAACGAAGACATCATCAGAACAGACGCCCCCAGCTCCAGGCATCGATCAATGGTCTTCTCGCGATCCATGTCAGAACTGAGCCGTCGAAATACCCCGGCCAAAAGATCGTGATCGACTGAAAGTCGGCATACCACTGGATTGCTGGTGGCGAGCGCATCGATATCGGTCGCGCTAAGCCGACGCAGTTCGCGAAGCTCATCATCATTGAACCCGAGCGCTCGCGCTCTGCGCATATTGCCTTCGCGGACATAGGTAATGGCCTGACGAAGGATGGCTAATGTCACAACAGTATCCATATCAGCTATCTCCCCTGGTGGATTCCTGGGTGCGTAGAACACGGACCAGCCGGATCAGCCTGAACAGGCGAATCAGCACCTCATCCGGCAAGTGCTCGACATCATCTGTCGTGCCAAGCAAGCCACCAATCAGGCTGATATCGGATGGGTAAACCGGTTGTACTTCGCCAGATAGAGCCGCCAGCAACTGCCAGACTTTCTGTGCAATAGTGTCCTGTTCCAGATCCCCAGGCAGGGGCTGCAATTGATACCCCAGCCCCTCTTCCTGATTGAGCTGCAACGGAGCCGGGTACAGGTCGGTGTCTGCAAGCGGGAAGCCAGCCCACTGACCCAATGACTGGGCCAGGCGATAAATCACATACCGCAGTTTCTTCGGTGTCTGTACATGGGCGTCGACCCACCAGATGTCAGTAACAGGTGTCAGCGGTCCTGCCGACATCAGCGGTATGGACTGAACGGCAAAGTCCTGAAAGTCACCCGCCTGGCCTCCGTGCATGGCGGCAACTGCGTGACGCAGCTTCCGCTTGCCTTCCGTCTCATCAATCACCGACAACGTCAGACTGTTGATACGTTCTTCGTCCGTTCGCGGGTCGGCTTCTTCTTCCGCCTCCGGGATTGCTAGATCATCTGAATGCAACCCGGCAAGGCTGACCTGATCGGCTGCCTGCTCATGCTCAGTAGTGGGAAATACCGACTCTTCAGAGGCGACGGCGGCCTGCCTGCCTTCAAGGAGCTTGCGGTTCTGTGCCCGCAACGCATTAAGCTCCTGACGCAGATAGCTGTTCTCATCACCAAAGGTTGGCTGGTCATCGGTGGTGCGCGGTGGGCTTTGTGATGAGTCCGAAGGCTCGAATTCAAGTGGCTCGCTGGTATCAACCTCCTGCCGAGGCCTGCGCTCGCGCTTCGACGGCTCGTCCTCTTCACC
>JASJKW010000389.1:0-6791 GCA_037621305.1 Pseudomonas sp. | reverse complement strand
CAATCCCTTGGAGGTGGTTTCGGTAAATTCGTCGATATTGGCGCGCGTACCCGGACCGGCGGATTTCGATGAGATCGAGGCGACGATTTCGGCATACAGCACGTGGGCAACACGATTGACCGCATGCACCATCGGGATCGTCGCCTGGCCACCGCAGGTCACCATGTTGACGTTGGCAATCGGCTTGCCCGCATGTTCCTGCAGGTTCACCGAGGGCACTACGAAGGGGCCGATCGCCGCCGGGGTCAGGTCGATCATCAGCACGCCCAGCTCGTTCAACTTGCGGCTGTTTTCCGCATGCACATAGGCCGAGGTGGCATCGAAGGCGATACGGATATCGTCTTCACGCACGTGCGGAAGCAGGCCATCGACGCCGTCGCTGGTGGTCTTGATACCCATCTCCTGGGCGCGTTTCAGACCTTCCGATGTGGGGTCGATGCCAACCATCCAAACCGGCTCGAGTACGTCGCTGCGTTGCAGCTTGTACAGCAGGTCAGTACCGATATTGCCTGGCCCGATCAGGGCGCAGCGGATCTTCTTGCTCATGATGTTCTCCGGGCGTTATTCAACAAAGCGCAGGCTGGAACTACCCAGACCGCTGATGTGCATTTCGATATGGTCTCCGGCGCCGACCGGCACCAGCGGTGCCAGTGCGCCGGACAGAATGATCTCGCCGCGGCGGAACGGGATGCCCAGTTTGCCGAGGGTATTGGCCAACCAGGCTACCGCTGCGCAGGGATGGCCCTGGACCGCCGAGCCCAGACCGCTGCCGGCGGGCTGGCCGTTGAGGCGCATGTTCAGTTCGACGACAGCCAGATCCAGGCTGCGCGGATCGGTACGCGTATCGCCCAGCGCGAAGACCCCGCAGGAGGCGTTGTCGGCGACGGTATCCTCGATGCGGATCTGCCAGTTGGCGATGCGTGAATCGACAATCTCGAAGCAGGGCACAACCGACTCGGTGGCGCCCAACACATCCTCGGCGCTGATGCCGGGACCGGTCAGATCGTCAGCCAGAATGAAGGCGATCTCGCCTTCGGCGCGGGGTGCGATCAGGTTGTATTCGGCCATGCTCACGGTGCTGCCGTCGGCCACTTGCATGCGGTCGGTGAGGAAGCCGAAGTCCGGCTGATGCACATTGAGCATGTCCTGCACGGCCTTGCTGGTCACCCCGATCTTCTTACCGATGACCCGCTCGCCCAGTGCCTCGCGGCGTTGCAGGAACTGCAGGGAGATGCGGTAGGCATCGTCCAGTGTGATCTGCGGGTGACGCTCGGTCAGGGGCGTCAGCGCCCGCCGTTCGCGCAGGGCAGCATGTAACTCATCGCCCAGCGCCTTGATCAATTGTTCGTCCATTGTCGGATTCCGTTCAGGTAGGGAAAACGCTGGATTCGGCGCTGCCATTAACTTCGATGACCTTGCCGGCGCCGGTGACCGGAGCCACGCTGCCATCCAGCGAGAACCGTTCAAGGAAGGACATATTACGGCTCCTTAATTTGATGTACTGGCTTGCTCAGCCGGGCCGTCGAGGGTCCACAGGTCGGGCAGACCCGGATCGGTAGTCTGGATAAGTCGCTTGAGCAGGAATTTCAGTGCCTGGGTATCGCCCACTCCGAGTTTCTCGGTGACCTCTTCCTCGACGGCCTTGGCCAGCGCCACATGTTCCAGCGACACCTCGCGACCTTCTCCGGTCAACAGGTAGCGCTGTTCCCCTGACTGCTCATCGGCAACGATGTAGCCCTGTTTCTGCAGGAATAGCAGCATGGTGACGGTGACCGCGCGTCCGGTATAGGCGACGAAATGGTTGATCTCCTTGAGTGTCAGGTTGTCTTGAATACTCAGTACCGAGAGCACGAAGAAGGCATGTTCGTCGAGCTTGTGGTTCTGCAACAAGGTGCGTAGAAAGGCAACCAGCTGATAATGTGCGCGGCCGGCCAGGTAACCGAGCAAGTCTTCGGTGTAACTGCATTCCGGAGCGACCTGCTCGACCTGGGAAAGACGTACACCCTCGCGGGGCTTGCGTGCGGTTAGCGCGTACTGTCCGCTTTGGAAGGCCAGGGGAGGGAGTACACTCTTGTCGAAGCCGAGCACCTCGCCCACGAAAATGACATGATCACCGCCTTCATACATGAACGCGGTCCGGCACTGGAAGCGCGCCGTGCAGTTGTGCAGTAGTGGTACATCGTTGATGCCCCGGTCCAGTTCGATCCCGCTGAACTTGTCCTCGCCGCGCGCAGCGAACCGTCCGGACAGGTCTTCTTGCTCAACCGACAGAACGTGTACATTCCAGTGCTTATTGTTGGAGAAGGCGTCCAGGCTATAAGCGGACTTTGCCAGACTCCACAACACCAGCGGCGGGTTGAGCGACACCGAGTTGAAGCTGTTGGCGGTAATGCCAACCGGAGCGCCGTCGGTGCCACGCGTGGTAATGATGGTCACACCAGTGGTGAAGGTACTCAGGGCATCACGGAACGCCTTGGGGTTGAAACTTGCCTGAGCAGTCATGTCGGCCTCGCGGGTTCATGTCAGTGTGTTGAAGTATTGTGTCGGCGGCTGGTCGGGTCATCGTCTTAATGGACTAACGCAGTTTGCTGAAACCTTCAACGGTCTGTACCGAGCGTTTCCCTTACCCGGATAGTTGAGGCGAGTGTGGGTGTTGCAGGCCAATATCAAAGACAGCTACCGTCATCTGACATCAGGCGGCACATGTACATAGGTAAAGGCAGCTGATGGTTGCGGCTGACAACTACGATGCTCGAGGCGGTCTGTGGCATACTTCGATGGTCCACTACTATGCACTGGAAGCTCACACCTGGCAGGCTGGGTTGTGTTGTTAAGGGATATGGCTGGTGGTGTTCAATTACCGCTGAATTGTGGTCGGCGCTTTTCAATGAAGGCTTGCATGCCTTCCTTCTGGTCCTGTGACGCAAATAGCAGCGCGTTGGCCTTACGTTCCAGTGCCAGTGCCGCCTCAAGCGAGGCATCCATTCCCGCCAGGATCACTTCCTTTATCTGCTCGGCCGCCAGCGGCGGCATCTCAGCTATCAATATGGCCTGCTCCAGCGCGGTGCTCTGCACCTGTTCGTCTTCCACCAGCTCGCTGACCAGTCCGGCGATATACGCCTGCTCGGCGCTGATCGGTTTGCCGGTCAGTGCCATCTGCATAGCCTTGGCCTTGCCGACGGCGCGCACCAGGCGTTGGGTGCCGCCGATGCCGGGCATGATGCCGATGCGGATTTCCGGTTGGGAAAAGCGTGCGCTGCGCCCGGCGATGATTATGTCGGCATGCATCGCCAGCTCGCAGCCGCCACCGTAGGCATAACCACACACTGCGGCGATGACCGGCTTGGGGCAGTGCTTGATCGGTGCCCAGGTGCGTTCGGTGTGGCGCTGATAGATATCGATGGCGCCGATGCCGGCCATACTGGAGATATCGCCGCCGGCGGCGAATACATTGTCGCCGCCGGTGAGGATGATGCAGCGAACCTGCGGATCTGCGGCCAGGTGGGTGAAGTGCTCTGCCAGCAACGCCTGCAATTCCAGGCTGAGGGCGTTGGTCACGGTTGGGCGATTCAAGGTGAGTCTGGCCACGCCCGGTGCGGGCAGATCAAGCAAAACGCAGGAAGTATCAGTGGGGGGCATGGGGCGCCTTCGTGGGAATAGACGTGCGTTGGTGATGATTGTTGAGGTGGGCGCGCGGTGCTTCATCGTCCGTTCAGACGAAGTGGCGGAGCATATACAGTGATGCTATGACTTCAAATGAGGGGTAGTGTATGTGCTCTCCCAGTCAACAGGATTACGGTAACAAGGTAGTTTTGATCACCAATGGCACCAATGGCACCAAGGGTAGCGGTGCCGGTATCGCCAGTGCCTATCTGGCAGCCGGGGCGCAGGTGTACGTCTGCGGCCGCCAACAGCCCCAGCATCTACCGGAATCCGAGGGGCGGCAGGTGCGTGGCAGTTCGGTGAACCAAGTGGACAGCGTCGAGAACGTATTGGTTGCCGCCGACACCGGCGTGCCGACCAGCGGGAGCTGATCGCCCAGTTTGGATTGGGTATGCCACGTTCACGCTGAACATCGGTTCCAACGTTAAAGCCGGTAGAGATCCTACCGGCTTTTTTATTTCTGCCTATAACCCGGCGCGGATCAGGGAATGAATAGCTTGTTGAAGGTAATCGTCGGTGCGCTGCAGACAGGCGAGCTGGAGGAACACTGCAGTGCAGGGTTTCCAGTTTCGCTATGAACCTCCATCACCACTACCAGAGTGATCAGCGAGCTCATGGCAAACACAGGCCAGAACGGCCATCTTTTTATCTTCATGGTTAGCCCCTTTATATCGGGTTTTATTTTGGCACCATGCCGGATATCTCCATTGATCCTGAGATTAAACCTGTGCTCCAGACCGGGCCTCGTCCGTTTGGGGTAGACGGTGTGGAACGTCGACAGGCGGCCTGATGGGGGCTTGTTCAATGGTACAGCTGTGTTCAGCTTACCCATGACGCAAAAAGGCCGGCCCGCGAGGGTCAACCTTTTTGTGCTCCCGGATTATGTCAGCTGGTCTTGTTCTGACGCACCTGGTCGCGGGCCAGGTCATTGAGCTTCTCTGTATTGCGCGACAGGTAGAACGCGGCGATGGTCGGGACCCAGTCGGAGCGGTGATTCAGCAGCCGGGGCTGGATGAAGCTGTACTGCTTGTCCAGATCGGCCAGGGTCCCGGACAGTTCCGGCAACAGAGATTTCAGGGTTGCCGAGCGCTTGACGATGCTGGCGTCCATGTTCTGGAATACGGTTTCGCCAGGTTCGATGAAATAGATGCCGATCGAGCTGAACATGCTGTTCTGGTACAACAACAGGATCTGACTGGTTTCCAGGCTCTGCTGGTGCAGCGTATGGAGGTTTTCGCTGATGGTGCCGGCCAGTGTGGAATAATGCGCGGCGGCGGCCTTATCGAGCTTGCCATGAGCCATCATGATGCGGTTGACGGTAGCCAGGTGATAATGCGCTTCTTCCTGGCTCTGGTTTTCCAGCTCCCGAATCAAGCTCAGAAACTCGTTGAAAGGGGTGCGCAGTTCCGCTGGATTGTCTATCAGGCGCAGCAGCTTTTCCATATTGCTCAGTGCGTCATTGTAGTTCTCACGGTTGCCCGGCTCGCGCACACGCTCGAACAGGTTGTTGTCGATCAACAGATAGGTGGCGGCGCGGTAGCTCTCGCTGCGCAGCTCGTGGAGGTTCTGTGCCATTTGCGCATCGGTATTCGCCTGGGTCTGGGCGGCGAAGCCGAGCAGCAACAGAATCAAGAGGTATTTCAGCTGTGTTTTCATTGTCTGGAGTCCCTGTTGTTGTTGTAGATCCTGATCCGACAACGCTGCGTTGTGCCGGCAGAAGATCCCCTGACTCTGCGGTCGGGGATTTTATCCAGCTGCAGTTTTAGCATGTTCATCGCGATTATGAAACAGAGCCGGAAGGTAAAATCGGTTCACAGAGTGGTGCGGTCGGTCTGGATATTTACTGATCAAACCGTTAAGCTATCGCGCTAATCTGTCTATTCAGCGCGTATCTGACAATGCCTATTGCAGTGGGGTGAAGTGGTGAACACGTCATTCCCGCTTTTGTGCAGCCCGCGTTTGGTAAAAACGTGTCAGTCTTTCGGAGGTTTTCTTGTCCAAGCCCGCCATTCTAGCCCTCGCCGACGGCAGCATTTTTCACGGTGAGGCCATCGGCGCCGACGGTCACAGCGTCGGTGAGGTTGTATTCAATACAGCCATGACCGGTTATCAGGAGATCCTCACCGATCCTTCCTATGCACGCCAGATCGTCACGCTGACCTATCCCCACATTGGTAACACCGGCACCACCCCCGAAGACGCAGAATCCTGGAAGGTCTGGGCTGCGGGCCTGGTCATTCGTGATCTGCCGTTGATGGCCAGTAACTGGCGCAACAAGCAATCGCTGCCGGACTATCTGAAGGAGAACGGTACCGTTGCCATCGCCGGTATCGATACCCGTCGTCTGACGCGCATCCTGCGCGAGAAGGGCGCTCAGAATGGTTGTGTCATGGCGGGTGAGGACGCGACTGAAGCCAAGGCTCTCGAGCTGGCGCGCGGCTTCGCAGGGCTGAAAGGCATGGACCTGGCCAAGGAGGTCAGTGTCAAGGAAGCCTACGAGTGGCGTTCAGGTGCCTGGGACCTGGCGACCGATAGCCATGCGGAAGTCGACGCGGCTGACCTGCCCTACCATGTGGTGGTGTTCGATTTCGGCGTCAAATACAACATCCTGCGCATGCTGGTCGCGCGCGGCTGCCGGTTGACCGTTGTGCCTGCGCAGACGACGGCGGCAGAGGTGCTCGCGCTGAAGCCCGATGGCGTGTTGCTGGCCAACGGTCCTGGCGATCCGGAACCCTGTGATTATGCAATCAAGGCCATTCAAGAACTGCTTGAGACCGAAACGCCGATTCTCGGTATCTGCCTGGGTCACCAGTTGCTGGCACTGGCCTCGGGTGCTCGCACCATGAAAATGGTCAGCGGGCATCACGGTGCCAACCACCCGGTGCAGGATTTGCGTACCGGTGCCGTCATGATCACCAGCCAGAATCATGGTTTTGCCGTAGACGAAGCCAGTCTGCCGGCCAACGTGCGGGCGACCTACAAATCCCTGTTTGACGGCACTCTGCAAGGCATCGAGCGCACCGACAAGGTTGCCTTCAGCTTCCAGGGTCACCCCGAAGCCAGCCCGGGACCGGGTGATGTAGCGCCGCTGTTCGAGCGGTTCATCGCCGCCATGGGTAAAAATTGCT
>JASJKW010000388.1:0-6628 GCA_037621305.1 Pseudomonas sp. | reverse complement strand
CCAGTAGTCCGCGTGGGCGGCCTCGATGGCGATACGTGCGCCGACTTCCAGCGGCAGTACGGCCTGACGGTATTCGGCGTCCTGCTGGTCGAATACGCTGGTACAAGGTATGGATACCACACGCACCCGACGACCCTGTTCGTTGAGTTTTTCCCAGACCTGCATGGCCAGCCCGACTTCCGAGCCGGTGGCGATCAGGATCAGTTCCGGCTCGCCTTCACATCCCTTGAGCACGTAACCACCACGGGCGATGGACGCCTCGGTTTCATGGTCGCGGATATGGCACGGCAGGTTCTGGCGCGAGAAAATCAGCGCGCTCGGGCCATCCTGACGCTGCAGCGCATGCTTCCAGGCTACCGCAGACTCAACGGTATCGGCCGGGCGCCAGGTATCCAGATTCGGCGTGGTGCGCAGGCTGGTCAGTTGTTCGACCGGCTGGTGAGTCGGGCCGTCTTCGCCCAGACCGATGGAGTCGTGGGTGAACACATAGATGACCCGCTGGCGCATCAGCGCCGACATGCGTACCGCGTTGCGCGCATATTCCATGAACATCAGGAAGGTCGCACCGTAGGGCACCAGGCCGCCGTGCAGCGCCACGCCGTTCATGATCGCGGCCATACCGAACTCACGTACGCCGTAGTACATGTAGTTGCCCGAGGCATCTTCCTGCACCACAGGCTTGCAGCCGTCCCACAGGGTCAGGTTGGAACCGGCCAGGTCGGCCGAGCCACCGAGCAGCTCAGGCAGCATAGGACCGAAGGCGTTCAGGCAGTTCTGGCTGGCCTTGCGGCTGGCAATGTTCTCGCCCTTCTCAGCCACTTCGCGGATGTAGGCCGAGGCCTTCTCGTCGAAGTCAGCCGGCAGTTCGCCAGCCATCCGCCGGGTGAATTCGGCAGCCAGTTCGGGGAATTCGGCCTGATAGGCGGCGAATTTCTCGTTCCACTGCTGCTCGGCCTTGCTGCCAGCGTCTTTTGCATCCCACTCGGCATAGATGTCGGCAGGAATCTCGAACGGACCGTGCTTCCAGCCCAGCGCTTCGCGGGTCAGGGCAATTTCTGCATCACCCAGGGCGGCGCCATGGGAAGACTCCTTGCCCTGCTTGTTCGGCGAGCCGAAGCCGATGATGGTCTTGCAGCAGATCAGTGTCGGCTTGTCGCTCTTGCGGGCGGTTTCAATGGCGGTCTTGATCTCGTCGGCATCGTGGCCGTCGACGTTGCGACTCACCTGCCAGCCGTAGGACTCGAAGCGGCGCGGGGTATCGTCGGTGAACCAGCCATGCACTTCGCCATCGATGGAAATGCCGTTGTCGTCATAGAAGGCGGTCAGTTTGTTCAGCCCAAGAGTGCCGGCCAGCGAGCAGACTTCGTGGGAAATGCCTTCCATCATGCAGCCATCGCCGAGGAACACGTAGGTGTCGTGATCGACGACATTGTGGCCGGGCTTGTTGAACTGGGCCGCCATGATCTTTTCTGCCAGGGCGAAGCCGACCGCATTGGCCAGACCCTGTCCCAGCGGACCCGTGGTGGTTTCCACGCCCGGTGTATAGCCCAGCTCCGGATGCCCCGGGGTCTTGCTGTGCAGTTGACGGAAGCTCTTCAGATCATCGATCGACAGGTCATAGCCGGTCAGGTGCAACAGCGAATAGATGAGCATGGAGCCATGGCCGTTGGACAACACGAAACGGTCGCGGTCAGCCCATGTCGGGTTGGCCGGGTTGTGCTTCATGAAATCGCGCCACAGTACCTCGGCGATATCCGCCATACCCATGGGCGCACCCGGATGACCACTGTTGGCTTTCTGCACGGCATCCATGCTGAGGGCACGTATGGCATTGGCTCGGTCACGACGACTGGGCATGAACAACTCCTGTGATTTGGCAAGACAGAGGGCGAAACGGCTCAAAGCCGGTGCACCGGAAATAAAGGATGGCATTTTCGCCCAAACCGCCGCAACGGGCAATGAAAACCCCGAAAGCGTTACGCAAAGGCCGTGGTTACGAGACGAATGGAGGCAGGGGCAGCTCTATATCAAAACTTTTTGATATAGATATTGCGATAACCCCGACACTCCACTAGACTGCTTCGCCATGAATGATCCAGTCCGCCTCGCGCCTGCCGCGCCCACCGCCACCGAACAACTGGCCGCCTTCTGCAAGGCTGCCAGCGATGTGTTGCGGTTGGATATCCTGCGGGTGCTGCGCAATGACTCGTTCGGCGTACTGGAACTGGCGCAGATCTTCGATACCCGCCAGTCCGGCATGAGCCACCACCTCAAGGTGCTGGCCAATGCCGGGCTGGTCAGCACCCGACGTGAAGGCAATTCTATCTTCTATCGGCGCAGCCTGCCGGACGCCAGCAGCCCGTGTCAGCACTTGCACGAGCCGCTGCTGCAAGGGCTGGATGCCCTGCCCTCCGACCCGCAGCTGACCCAGGCTATAGCAGTGGTACATGCGCAGCGCGGCGAAATTTCTCAGCAGTTCTTCGCCCGATTTGCCGACGGTACGCCGGCGCAGCAGGACCTGATTGCCCATTTTGGTCTGTATCGCGAGCCTTTACTGAGTCTGATCGACAGCCTGGCGTTACCCGCCAGCGGTCTGGCCATCGAAGTCGGCCCCGGCGAAGGCGGTTTTCTGCCGGATCTGGCCGGTCGTTTCGACCGGGTACTGGCACTGGATAACGCACCAGCTATGCTGGAAAGGGCCCAGCAGCAATGCGCCGAGGCCGGCCTGAGCAATGTCGACTGCCTGCTGGCCGATGCCTTGCAGCCATTGGAGCTGCCCGCTGCCGACTGTCTGGTATGCAATATGGTGCTGCACCATATGCCGGCTCCAGCCGAGGCACTGAAGCGTTTTGCTGATCTGCTCAAACCCGGCGGCAGCCTGGTATTGACCGAGTTGTGCAGTCATGACCAGAGCTGGGTCCGGGATACCTGCGGCGATCTCTGGCTGGGCTTTGACAAGGACGACCTGGCCCGTTGGGCCGAGAACGCCGGATTGGTCGTCGGCGGCAGCCTCTATATGGGGCTGCGCAACGGTTTTCAGATTCAGCTTCAACAATTTACCAAGGACGACCGGTAATACACGCACACAGCGCTGTTTGCACGGTGGCCGACCCCTGTTAACGAAAGGGCTATGACTATGAGCGACTACTCGATTTTCACTTCCGAATCGGTCTCCGAAGGCCATCCGGACAAGCTGGCTGACCAGATTTCAGACGCGGTGCTGGATGCCATCCTCTGCGAGGACAAATATGCCCGCGTGGCCTGCGAAACCATGGTGAAAACCGGGGTTGCCATCGTCGGTGGCGAAATCACCACCAGCGCCTGGGTCGATCTGGAAGACCTGGTGCGCGGCGTGATCAAGGACATCGGCTACACCTCCTCCGAGGTCGGTTACGACGCCGATACCTGCGGCGTGATCAATATCATCGGCAAACAGTCCCCTGATATCGCCCAGGGTGTCGACCGTCAGAACCCGGAAGATCAGGGTGCCGGCGACCAGGGTCTGATGTTCGGCTATGCCAGCAACGAGACCGACGTGCTGATGCCCGCCCCCATCACCTTCGCCCACCGTCTGGTCGAGCGCCAGGCGGAAGTGCGCAAGAACGGCACATTGAACTGGCTGCGCCCGGACGCCAAGTCGCAGGTCACCTGCCGCTATGACAACGGCAAGGTCGTTGGCATCGATGCCATAGTGCTGTCGACTCAACACAATCCGGAGATCGAGCAATCAGATCTGCGCGAAGCGGTGATGGAAACCATCATCAAGCAGGTGATTCCGGCTGAACTGCTGCACGCCGACACCCAGTACCACATCAACCCGACCGGCAAATTTGTCATCGGTGGGCCGGTGGGCGACTGCGGCCTGACCGGACGCAAGATCATTGTCGACACCTACGGCGGCATGGCTCGCCATGGCGGCGGTGCCTTCTCTGGCAAGGACCCGTCCAAGGTCGACCGCAGCGCCGCCTATGCCGGTCGTTACGTGGCCAAGAACATTGTCGCCGCCGGGCTGGCCGATCGCTGCGAGATCCAGGTGTCCTATGCCATCGGTGTGGCGCAGCCGACCTCGGTATCGATCAACACCTTCGGCACCGGCAAGATCAGCGATGACAAGATCGTCAAGCTGGTACGCGAGCACTTCGACCTGCGGCCCTATGCGATCACTCGCATGCTCGACCTGCTGCACCCGATGTACCGCGCCACCGCCGCCTACGGTCACTTCGGTCGCAACCCGTTCGAGATGACGGTCAAGGGTGAAACCTTCACCGCCTTCCCGTGGGAGAAGACCGATCGAGCTGAAGCGCTACGCGCAGAAGCCGGCATCTGACGGCCCGGCCGCCACGAAGGTTTTCAGCCTCAGCGCCGGAAATCGTCGTGGCAGCCTTTGCAGCTCTGCTGCACTGCAGTGAAGGCATCCGTGACCTGAGCAGGAGATTCAACGCCTTGCTCGGTGACCACAATCAGATCAGCTACCGCATTGCGGTATTGATCAATGGCCCGGGCGAAGCCCTCGGGGTCAGACCAGACCTCGGGCAAGGCAGCATTTTTCTGCTGCGTTTCTCCCGGCTCAGGGAAATGCGCCCAAGGCGCTTCGACGGAGTCAGCCAGAGCCCTAGCATGGCCGGCAAAGGCCTCACCGTCGAACGGCAGACGCTCACGCAGCATGCCGCCCATCGGCTCACTGTGGCTGAGAAAGTGTTTGAAAGCCGCCTGGCGCTTGCCTTCAGGCGAGTTCGGATCGACTTCGCTGCTGCAGCCGACCAGGGTCAGGCCGAGCGCGGCGAACAATAGAATTTTGGGGTTTGGAACAGCCAACATCGTTACATCCCTTTGGAACATTGAGGGCGCTATCTTAACGCGTCTGATACCTGAAACTGATTGGAGAAATATATGAGCGCAGTTATTCAAGGCGATTTCGCCGACTACAAGGTAGCCGACATCAGCCTGGCCGATTACGGCCGTCGTGAAATCATCATCGCCGAATCCGAAATGCCGGCACTGATGGCCATGCGTCGCAAGTACAAGGCCGAGCAGCCGCTCAAGGGCGCGCGTATCCTGGGCTGCATCCACATGACCATCCAGACCGCCGTACTGATCGAGACGCTGGTCGAGCTGGGCGCCGAAGTGCGCTGGTCCTCGTGCAACATCTTCTCCACCCAGGATCATGCCGCAGCGGCGATTGCTGCTGCCGGCGTCCCGGTATTCGCCTGGAAGGGCGAGACCGACGAAGAATATGAGTGGTGCATCGAGCAGACCATCCTCAAGGACGGCCAGCCGTGGAATGCCAACATGGTATTGGACGATGGCGGTGACCTGACGCTGATCCTGCACGAAAAATTCCCCCAGGTGCTGGACAACGTCCATGGCGTTACCGAAGAGACCACCACCGGTGTACACCGCCTGCTCGACATGCTGAAGAAAGGCACGCTGAAAATACCGGCGATCAACGTCAACGACTCGGTCACCAAGAGCAAGAACGACAACAAGTACGGCTGCCGTCACAGCCTCAACGACGCGATCAAGCGCGCCACCGACCACCTGCTGTCCGGCAAGAAGGCGCTGGTTATCGGTTACGGCGACGTGGGCAAGGGCTCGGCCCAGTCCCTGCGCCAGGAAGGCATGATCGTACGTGTAGCCGAAGCCGACCCGATCTGCGCCATGCAGGCGTGCATGGATGGCTTCGAGGTGACTTCGCCGTACATCAATGGCATCAACGACGGCACCGAAGCCAGCATCAACCGCGACCTGCTGAGCAACATCGACCTGATCGTCACCACCACAGGCAACGTCAACGTCTGTGACGCCAACATGCTCAAGGCGCTGAAAAAACGCGCCGTGGTGTGCAACATCGGTCACTTCGACAACGAGATCGATACTGCCTTCACCCGCAAGAACTGGCACTGGGAAGAAGTGAAGCCGCAGGTGCACAAGATCCACCGCACCGGCAAGGATAACTTCGATCCGGCCAACGATGACTACCTGATCCTGCTGGCCGAAGGCCGCCTGGTGAACCTGGGCAACGCCACAGGTCACCCCAGCCGCATCATGGACGGCTCCTTCGCCAACCAGGTTCTGGCGCAGATCCACCTGTTCAAGCAGGGCTACGCCAAGCTGGATACCGCATCCAGAACCGAGCTGCTGCGCGTGGAAGTACTGCCCAAGGAGCTGGACGAGGAAGTTGCACTGGAGATGGTCAAGGGCTTCGGCGGTGTCGTCACCCAGATGACCCAGACCCAGGCCGATTACATCGGCGTACCGGTGAACGGCCCGTTCAAGCCGGATACCTACCGCTACTGAGGGCTTGCAGCTTGTGCTCCTGAGGGGTGTAGCGCGCTTGCGTTACGCCTGCTCGGGGCTGAAGCCTGTCGTCGAGCGAAAGCTCGACAACCCCAGCTTGAAAGCAGAGATGAGTCATGACTACCAATAAAGATATTCCTGTCAGCTTCGAGTTCTTTCCGACCAAGACCGAAGCTGGCCACGAGAAGTTGATCGCTGCGGCCCATGTGCTGGCCGAACAGCAGCCCGAGTTCTTCTCGGTGACCTACGGCGCCGGTGGCTCCACTCGCGACCGCACCATCAATACCGTGTTGCAGCTGGACCAGCAGGTGAAGATTCCCACTGCGCCGCA
>JASJKW010000387.1:0-4246 GCA_037621305.1 Pseudomonas sp. | reverse complement strand
TGGGCATTGAAATGGGCCAGCTCGTCAGCGGTCAGACTGTTGATGCGTTGCTCAACCTGCTCGGGGGAGACACCCATACTTGCAAGTTTGTCCTGTACGGCTTCGTCGTCCAACATCGATTTGAGCTGGTCACGATCGACGCTGAGCTGCTCAGAGGCGATTACTTCATGGGTACCGACCATGGAGGCCTGTGCATGGATGCTGACCATGCTGGTGAGCATGAAGAGGGTAGCCATGATGATGGCCAGATAGCGACGAGTGACGGAAGTGTGTTTCATGGGGACAACTCCTGGGTTGGCTTCTTGCTTTCGTTTTTTGGGTAAACCCTTGCAACATCTCCTGTGACCGCACAACGCCCCGGCGGTTCCGGATGCTACCAGCCGAGACGGTCCCGAAGTTGATAAGACCAGGCGCCCATGGCGGTAAAAGGCACGCGAAACAGACGACCGCCGGGGAAAGGGTAGTGCGGCAAGGCAGCGAAAGCATCGAAGCGTTCCGCCTGGCCACGAATGGCTTCGGCCAGCACCTTGCCGGCCACGTGAGTGTAGGTCACACCATGGCCGCTGCAGCCTTGGGAATAGAAGATGTTGGCGCCCAGTCGGCCCACTTGCGGCAGCCGCGACAGGGTCAGCAGGAAATTGCCGGTCCAGGCATAATCGATTTTCACTTTCTGCAACTGCGGGAACGCACGCAGAATATTCGGCCGAATCAGGCTCTCGATGTTCGCCGGGTCCCGTGCGCCATACACCACACCACCGCCGAAGATCAGGCGTTTATCGGCGGACAGGCGATAGTAGTCCAGCAGATAATTGCAGTCCTCGACACAGTAATCCTGCGGCAGCAATGAGTGAGCCAGATCGGGTGGCAGCGGCTCTGTAGCCACCACCTGGGTGCCGCAAGGCATGGATTTGGCGGACAGCGCGGGCAGCAGATCACCCAGATAAGCATTACCTGCCACCACGACAAATTGCGCGCTGACCTGACCCTGTTCGGTATGTACCACAGGCGTTGAGCCTTGCTGGACCCGTATCACGGGGGACTGCTCATGGATTATGCCGCCAAGGGATTCCACTGCAGCGGCTTCGCCGAGAACCAGATTGAGCGGGTGGATGTGTCCGCCGCTCCTGTCCAGCATGCCACCGACATATCGCTGGGTGTCGACTACGCTGCGGATCGCCCCGGCATCGAGCAGTTCGAGTTGGTCATGGCCGTAACGCTCCCAGAGCCTCTTCTGTTGTTCCAGGTGATCGAGCTGTCTGGCAGTCACAGCGGCAAAGACACCGCCGTCCTTCAGGTCGCAGTTGATGCCATAACGCTGGACCCGGTCACGGATGATACGTCCGCCCTCAAAGGCCATTTCGCCCAACAGGCGGGCATGTTCCGCGCCGACCTGCTTTTCAATGACATCCAGATCACGGCTGTAACTGTTGACGATCTGACCGCCGTTGCGCCCGGACGCACCGAACCCGACCCCGGCAGCTTCCAGCACAGTCACCCGGAATCCGTGTTCCAGCAGAAACAGGGCCGTGGAGATACCGGTATAGCCGGCACCGATCACACAGATATCGGTTTCATGGGCACCGACCAAAGCGGGACGCTCGGGCGTGGGGTTGGCGGAGGCGGCGTAGTAGGAGTCGGGATAGGGCGTGTGCTTCATTCTGCGCACCTTGTTGGATATCTATTACGGTTTTTGCATGCTACCGGGCCGTATTGGAGAACGCCAGTCAGGACTTCGCGGGTGCCTTGGGCAATGCTTTGGTCAACAGGATGCAGATCATCGAACACGCCAGCATGATGCCGATGAAATGGAATGCATCGTTATAGGCCATGATCTGAGCCTGTTCGCGGACCTGCTGGTCCAGCAGGCGCAGGGCCGCCTCGGGCGTGCCGAGCTGCTCACTGAGCAGGGCGAGACGCTCTGTCGCGGCATAACTGTCGACAGTGACATAGCCGCGGAGTATGTCGAAGTAGTATGCCGCTCGGCTATCCAGCACTGTGGCCAGCACAGCAATGCCGATGGCGCCGCCGACGTTGCGCAGAATGTTGTACAGGCTGGATGCCGAGCCGGCTTCGGAGGGCGGGATCATTGCGGTGGCAAGGATCGACAGGGGCACCAGAATCATCGGTTGTCCGCAGGCACGGATGATCTGAATGAAAATGAACTGATCCCCGGCGAAATCCGGATTCAGTGAGCCGCTGAGAAAACTGCCAAGGCCAAACAAGAGAAAGCCGGCAGCACAAATCAGTCGTGGGTCGACAAAGCGCATCAGTATCGGCACCAGCGGAATCAGCAGCAACTGCGGCAACCCCATCCACATGATCACCTGGCCAATCTGCAGTGCGTTGTATCCCTGAACCTGTGCCAGGTACACCGGAAGAACGAACACTGTGCCGTATAACCCCACGCCCAATCCGATATTGGCCAGGCTGCCGAGCAGGAAGTTGCGTTGGGCCAGCAGGCGCAGATTGAGCAGATGGTTATCCCGGGACAGCTGCAGAATGATGAAGGTGACCAGACTGACAAAGGCGATGACGGCGAGCAGTGTCATGTAAGCCGATTCGAACCAGTCTTCCCGGTGTCCTTCTTCGAGGAATATCTGCAGACAGCCGAGCCCGATCGCCATGGTCAGAATGCCGGCATAATCGCCCTTTTTCAGCAGTTCCCAGCGTGGCTCGCTCTTGTTCAGCCCGTACAGCAATCCCATGATCATGAAGATGCCGGGAATGATGTTGATATAGAAGATGTACTCCCAGCCGTAATTTTCAGTCAGCCAGCCGCCGATGGTCGGGCCGATGGAGGGCGCAAAGGTGGCGCAGATGGCGAACATCGCCATACCCTTGGGACGGCTATCCAGAGGCAGCTTGGTCAGTATCAGAGAGAAGGCAAAGGGAATCAGCGCGCCGCCTGCAAGGCCCTGCAATACTCGAAAGAGCACCATGCTCTCCAGACTCCAGGCCATCGAGCAGAGCAGCGAGGCGACCACGAACAGGCCGGAGATGGTTACCGCGAAGCGCCGTGGCGACATGATCATGGCCAACCAGGCGGCCAGCGGAATGATGATGATCTCCGCGACGAGGTACGAGGTGGAGATCCACGAGCCTTCCTCGAGGGTGGCGCCGAGTGCGCCCTGGATGTCTTTCAACGACGAATTGATGATCTGGATGTCCAGAATCGCCATGAAAGCGCCGAGAATGGCGCTGAAAATGGCAATCCAGTCGCGGCGGCTCGGTGGTGGAATGAGCTGTGATTGCACCGGTTCAGTCACGCAGATCGACCTTGACGCTGACCGACATGCCCGGGCGTACCACACGGCTCAGCGGGTGGTCAGCGTCAATGGTGATCTTGACCGGAATCCGCTGCACCACTTTGGTGAAGTTGCCGGTCGCGTTGTCGGGTGGCAGCAGGCTGAACTGTGCCCCTGATGCAGGGAACAGGCTGTCGATGCGGCCTGGTACTTCCTGATCGCCGAACGCATCGAAAACCAGGGTGGCCAGCTGACCCTTGCGCATGCGACGGATCTGGGTTTCCTTGAAGTTGGCCTGTACCCACAAATTCTTGTCCGGGACTATGGCCAGCAGATGATTGCCCGGCTGCACATTGAGCCCGATACGGACGCTGCGCTGACCGACGCGACCGGGGACCGGGGCGCGGATCTCTGTGCGGGACAGATCCAGCTCGGCCTTGCTCACCTCGCTTTCCGCCGCTTGAACCAAGGCCGCCAGGCGCTGGATATCAGCGCTGAGAGTGTCCTTGGTGAGGACCTGAGTCTGCAAGTCGGCGTCGGCACCGCGCACCTGGGCTTTGGCGACATCCAGCTGGGCGCGGAAATTGCTCAGCTGTTCTTCCGAGGCATAGCCGGACTGGCGAAGGGGCAGAATTCGTTTGATATCGAGTTCGATTCGGCGCTGCTCGGCCTTGCGTGCCGCGACCGCAGCACGAGCTGCCTCGATCAGACTGTCCTGTCGCACCAGCTGGGCGCGGGCCTGCAGGCGTTCGGCTTCCCGGGTGGCCAGATTGGCGCGCGCTTGCGCCAGTGCGGTGGTGAAATCCCGATCGTCCAGGCGCACCAGCAGGTCGCCGGTGTCAACGGTCTGGTTATCGGTCGCCAATATCTCGACCACTTGCGCTGCCAGCTGGCTGCTGACACGGCTGATATCGCCATGCACGTAGGCGTTATCCGTCTGCTCGTAATGACGGCTGACAAACCACCAGTTGGCCCCGAAGGCGGCAGCAACGACAGCTACC
>JASJKW010000386.1:0-7074 GCA_037621305.1 Pseudomonas sp. | reverse complement strand
GCCTCCATTTATAACGCGGTGCCGGAATCGGCAGTGGATGCGCTGGTGGCCTATATGGCCGAATTCGAGAAACAGCACGGTTGAACAATCATGTCAGATGAAGCGCAACTCAAAGCTCTGCGTAACCGGATCGACTCGATGGACGAGAAGATCCTGGAGCTGATCAGCGAGCGCGCCCGCTGCGCCCAGACGGTAGCCGAGGTCAAGCAGAAGACGCTGGCCGAAGGCGAGAAGCCGGTTTTTTACCGGCCCGAACGGGAAGCCTGGGTGCTCAAGCACATCATGGAGCTGAACAAGGGACCGCTGGATAACGAAGAGGTGGCGAGACTGTTCCGCGAGATCATGTCTGCCTGCCTGGCGTTGGAAGAGCCCCTGCGGGTGGCCTATCTGGGGCCGGAAGGCACCTTCACTCAAGCGGCCGCGTTGAAGCATTTCGGTCACTCGGTGGTCAGTGTGCCAATGGCGGCGATCGATGAGATCTTCCGTGAAGTGGCAGCGGGCGCGGTGCACTTCGGTGTGGTCCCGGTGGAGAACTCCACCGAGGGCGCCATCAATCACACTCTCGACAGCTTTCTCGAGCACGACCTGGCCATCTGTGGCGAGGTGGAATTGCGTATTCACCACCATCTGCTGGTGGGCGAGAACACCCGTACCGACAAGATTTCCCGCGTCTACTCCCATGCACAGTCATTGGCGCAGTGTCGCAAGTGGCTGGATGCGCATTATCCGAACGTGGAGCGGGTCGCTGTGGCCAGTAACGCCGAGGCGGCGCGTCGGGTCAAGGGCGAGTGGAATTCGGCAGCGATCGCCGGGGATATCGCCGGTGAGCTCGATGGTCTGACCTGTATCGCCGAGAAAATCGAGGATCGTCCGGATAACTCCACGCGGTTCCTGATGATCGGTAACCAGGAAGTACCACCGACCGGCGACGACAAGACCTCGATCATTGTCTCGATGAACAACCGTCCGGGGGTGCTGCATCATCTGCTGCAGCCATTCCACGAGAACGGTATCGACCTGACCCGTATTGAAACCCGCCCTTCACGCAGCGGTAAATGGACCTATGTGTTCTTCATCGATTTCTTCGGTCATCAGCACGACCCGCTGATCAAGGATGCATTGGAAAAGATCCGCGAGGAATCGGTGGCGCTGAAGATATTGGGTTCTTACCCGAAAGCGGTTCTTTAACTGTAGCGACAGGCTGCAAGCGGCAAGCTGCAAGCGGTTCGGCAGAGTAGGTGTTGCTTGTAGCTTGTGGCTCGAAGCTTGAGGCTTTGTCATGAGTTGCGATTTTCTGAGCCTGGCGCTGCCGGGTGTGCAAAAACTGTCCCCTTATGTTCCCGGCAAACCGGTGGAAGAGCTGGCTCGGGAATTCGGCCTGGATCCGGATGAGATCATCAAGCTGGCCAGCAATGAAAACCCCCTCGGCCCAGCACCCATGGCGCTCAAGGCCATTCAGGCAGCTCTGCCAGAGCTGACCCGTTATCCCGATGGTAATGGCTTCGCCCTGAAGCAGGCGCTGTCCCGGCACTTCGGCTTCGACCAGTCGATGATCACGCTGGGCAACGGCTCCAATGACATTCTCGAGCTGCTGGCCCGCGCGTTCGTCCTGCCTGAGCACGAGGTCGTTTTCAGTCAGCATGCCTTTGCTGTCTACCCCATAGTTACCCAGGCGGTAGGCGCCGCGGCAGTGGAAGTGCCTGCGCGGGAATGGGGGCATGATCTGGAGGCGATGGCTGCGGCGATCACCCCAGCCACTCGGTTGCTGTTCATCGCCAACCCGAACAACCCGACCGGTACCTGGATCGAGCGCGCCGAGTTCGAAGCCTTCATGGAGTGCGTGCCGGAACAGGTACTGGTCGTGCTGGACGAAGCCTATACCGAATATGTGGATGTCAAAGACGCGCTCAACGGATTCGACTTTGTGGCGCGCTACCCCAATCTGATTGTGTCACGCACCTTCTCCAAGGCCTATGGTCTGGCAGCACTGCGGGTTGGCTATTGCATCAGCCATCCGCAGGTAGCGGATGTGCTCAACCGCGTGCGTCAGCCATTCAACGTCAACAGCCTGGCGCTGGCGGCGGCGGTGGCCAGTTTGCAGGACAACGCCTATCTGGCGGAAAGCCGACGCGCCAACCGCGAAGGCATGTTGCAGCTGGAGCAGGGTTTCCGTGCGCTGGGCCTGGGCTGGATCGCCTCGCGTGGTAACTTCGTCGCGGTGGATCTGGGTCGCGAAGCGGCACCGGTATACCAGGGTTTGCTGCGTGAAGGTGTGATCGTGCGTCCGGTAGCGGGGTACGGCATGCCCAATCACCTGCGCATTTCGATCGGTCTGCCCCAGGAAAACAAGCGTTTCCTCGACGCACTGGCGCGGGTCCTGAATGGTGAATAAAGATGTAACCACGATGTCACCCAGGGCGCCGATAATTGATCGCCTGGCGGTAATCGGCCTTGGTCTGATTGGCGGCTCCTATGCCAAGGGGCTGCGTCAGTCGGGGTTGTGTCGTGAAGTGGTGGGTTGCGACCCTGACCCGGAAACCTGCCGGTTGGCGGTGCCGCTGGGGATCGTCGACATGATTACCGATGATCTGGCCACGGCAGTGCAGGGCGCTGACCTGATCATGCTGGCGGTCCCGGTGCTGGCCATGGAGCGGGTGCTGGGCAAGCTTGCGGCATTGGATATCGGGCAGGCCGTGGTCACCGATGCTGGCAGCACCAAGAGCGCAGTGGTGGACGCAGTACGCAGTGCTTTTGGTCATATTCCGGCGCAGTTCGTGCCAGGCCATCCGATTGCCGGATCAGAGCGCAGTGGTGTTGAAGCGGCTGATGCCGGGTTGTTTCGCAACCACAAGGTGATATTGACACCGTTGGAAGAGACCGCTGAGCCCGCGCTGACACTGGTGCGTCGTACCTGGCAGGCGCTGGGCGCGGATGTTGAAGACATGCCCTTGGCCGACCATGACGAAGTGCTGGCTGCGACCAGTCACCTGCCGCACCTGCTGGCATTCTCACTGGTTGATACCTTGGCCTCGCGTAGCGAAAATCTGGAGATATTCCGCTATGCTGCCGGTGGTTTTCGAGATTTCACCCGGATCGCCGCCAGCGACCCCGTCATGTGGCGGGATGTATTCCTGGCCAACCGTGATGCGGTACTGCGCAGCCTGGATGATTTCACCCACGATTTAAGCCGCTTGCGTGCGGCGGTTGATGAAGGTGATGCCAACGCTCTGTTGGGCGTATTCACCCGAGCCCGATCCGCACGCGAGCATTTCAGCAAGATTTTGGCCCGCAGGGCTTATATGGAACCCATGCAGACTCAGTCGATCAACTTCATTGCCAGCCCCGGTGCCAGCGTACAAGGTCGTATCCGTGTACCCGGCGACAAGTCCATTTCCCACCGTTCCATCATGCTCGGCTCCTTGGCTGAAGGTGTGACTGAAGTGGAGGGCTTCCTGGAAGGTGAGGACAGCCTCGCCACCTTGCAGGCATTCCGCGACATGGGCGTGGTTATCGAAGGGCCGCACCATGGGCGCGTCACCATCAACGGTGTCGGTCTGCACGGTCTGCAGGCGCCTCCGGGGCCCATCTATGTCGGCAACTCGGGCACCTCGATGCGCCTGCTGGCCGGTTTGCTGGCCGGGCAGAAGTTCACCACCGAGCTGACCGGTGATGCTTCCCTGACCAAGCGTCCAATGGGCCGTGTCGCCAATCCGCTGCGCGAGATGGGCGCGAATATCGACACCGATCAGGAAGGGCGCCCGCCGCTGCATATCAATGGCGCCGAGAGTCAGTTGAAGGGTATGGACTATGTCATGCCCATGGCCAGCGCCCAGGTCAAATCCTGCCTGCTGCTGGCTGGCCTGTACGCGGAAGGCAGCACCTCGGTGACCGAGCCGGCGCCCACGCGCGATCACACCGAACGCATGCTCAAGGGCTTTGGTTACCCGGTACAGGTCGATGGGGCCAAAGCCACTGTCGAGTCCGGCCACACGCTGACCGGCTGCAAGATCGATGTGCCGGCGGACATTTCCTCTGCGGCCTTCTTCATGGTCGCCGCCAGTATTGCTGAAGGTTCCGACCTGACGCTGGAGCACGTGGGTATCAACCCGACCCGCGTTGGGGTGATCAATATCCTGCGCGCCATGGGGGGCGATATCACCCTGAGCAATGAGCGTGAAGTCGGTGGCGAGCCGGTGGCTGATGTGCGTGTGCGCTATGCCGGCCTCAAGGGCATTGAAATCCCGCTGGATCAGGTGCCCCTGGCCATCGACGAATTCCCGGTGCTGTTCATCGCCGCCGCCTGCGCCGAAGGGCGCACCGTTCTGCGCGGCGCCGAAGAGCTGAGGGTCAAGGAATCCGACCGCATCCAGGTCATGGCTGATGGGCTGCAGCTGCTGGGCATCAAGGCCGAGCCGACACCTGATGGCATCATCATCGAGGGCGGCGTCATGGGCGGCGCTACCGTTGACAGCCACATGGATCACCGTATCGCCATGTCCTTCGCCATTGCCTCGCTGCGCGCCACGGCCGACATCTGCATCACCGATTGCATCCATGTCGCCACGTCGTTCCCCGGGTTCGTTGATCTGGCGCGTTCGGTGGGCATCAACATCCGCCAGGAGGACAACGCGTGAGTGCTGGTAGCGACATGATCCCGGTCATCACCATCGATGGCCCCGGCGGTTCCGGCAAGGGCACACTGACGGGCATGCTGGCCGCGCGTCTGGGCTGGCATCTGCTGGATTCCGGCGCGCTGTACCGGGTGTTGGCCTTTGCCGCACGTAACCACGGGGCGGATCTGACCAACGAGGAAATCCTCACCACCCTGGCTGCGCATCTGGATGTGCGCTTTGTTGCCGGCGACAAGGAGCAGTGCATCATTCTGGAAGGCGAAGACGTGACCCGGGGAATCCGTACCGAAGCAACCGGTGCCGGCGCTTCCCAGATCGCATCGCTGCCTGCCGTTCGTCAGGCGCTGCTGGCGCGGCAGAAGGCATTTCGCGAAGCGCCCGGGTTGGTCGCAGACGGGCGCGACATGGGTACCGTGGTGTTTCCCGATGCCCAGTTGAAAATATTTCTGACTGCCAGCCCAGAAATCCGCGCTGAGCGCCGCTACCGGCAGTTGCTCGAAAAGGGTGAAACTGCTAATCTTGCGGGTCTTCTCGATGAGATTACCGCGAGGGATGAGAGGGATATGAATCGCAGCATTGCGCCATTGCGGCCGGCTGAGGATGCCATCCTGATCGACTCTTCGCATATGAGCATCGAAAATGTACTTGAAACAGTTCAGATGGAAGCGCGCAAACGCAACCTGCTGGACTGATCAGGCGAGTCTTTTGCCGGGTAACCAGCACCACCGGCAAAGGTGTATTTATAATCAACCCACGCAAGCTGGTGGCGTGGCGGGCAAGTTGGCTGCAGGGCGCGCAATAGAGCGGCCAGGCGGTTACTGCCTTATTAGACATTGACAGGAATCCAAATGAGCGAAAGCTTTGCCGAACTTTTTGAAGAAAGCCTAGTAACCCTTGATATGGAGCCAGGCTCCATCATCACCGGTATTGTTGTGGACATCGACTCCGACTGGGTCACTGTTCACGCCGGCCTGAAATCCGAGGGTGTCATTCCACGCGAGCAGTTCCTGAACGATCAGGGCGAACTGACCATCAGCGTGGGTGATGAGGTTCACGTTGCACTGGAAGCCGTTGAAGACGGTTTCGGTGAAACCAAACTCTCCCGTGAGAAGGCCAAGCGCGCCGAATCCTGGAAAGTTCTCGAAGCAGCTTTCGCCGCAGAAGAAATCGTCAAGGGTGTTATCAACGGCAAGGTCAAAGGTGGCTTTACCGTCGACGTCAACACCATTCGTGCGTTCCTGCCAGGCTCCCTGGTCGACGTCCGTCCGGTTCGCGACACTGCGCACCTGGAAGGCAAGGAACTGGAATTCAAGGTCATCAAGCTCGACCAGAAGCGCAACAACGTTGTCGTTTCCCGTCGTGCCGTCCTCGAAGCCGAAAACAGCGCCGAGCGCGAAGCCCTGCTGGAAACTCTGCAGGAAGGCCAGGTTGTCAAAGGTATCGTCAAGAACCTCACCGACTACGGCGCGTTCGTTGATCTGGGCGGCGTAGATGGCCTGCTGCACATCACCGACATGGCTTGGAAGCGTATCAAGCATCCTTCCGAGATCGTCAACGTTGGCGACGAAATCGACGTCAAGGTGCTGAAATTCGACCGCGAGCGCAACCGCGTTTCCCTGGGTCTGAAGCAGCTGGGCGAAGATCCATGGGTTGCCATCACCGGTCGCTACCCAGAAGGTACTCGTGTCAACGCCAAGGTCACCAACCTCACCGACTACGGCTGCTTCGCCGAGCTGGAAGAGGGTGTTGAAGGCCTGGTGCACGTGTCCGAAATGGATTGGACCAACAAGAACATCCATCCTTCCAAAGTTGTCAACGTTGGCGACGAAGTGGAAGTCATGGTTCTGGATATCGACGAAGATCGTCGTCGTATCTCCCTGGGCATCAAGCAGTGCAAGATGAACCCATGGGAAGAGTTCTCCAGCAAGTTCAACAAGGGCGACAAGATCTCCGGCTCCATCAAGTCGATCACCGATTTCGGTATCTTCATTGGTCTGGACGGCGGCATCGACGGTCTGGTTCACCTGTCCGACATTTCCTGGAACGAAGTTGGCGAAGAAGCCGTACGTCGTTTCAAGAAGGGCGACGAGATCGAAACTGTCATCCTGTCTGTTGACCCAGAGCGTGAGCGCATTTCCCTGGGCGTCAAGCAGCTGGAAGACGATCCGTTCTCCAACTTCGTTTCTCTGAACGAGAAAGGCACCATCATCACTGGTACCGTCAAGGAAGTTGACGCCAAGGGCGCAGTAATCACCCTGGGTGAAGAGATCGAAGGTACTCTGAAGGCCTCCGAAATCAGCCGTGACCGCGTTGAAGATGCGCGCAACGTACTGAACGTCGGTGACGAAGTTGAAGCCAAGATCATCAGTGTTGACCGCAAGAGCCGTGTCATCAGCCTGTCGATCAAAGCGAAAGACGTTGAAGACGAGAAAGAAGCCATCCA
>JASJKW010000385.1:0-4253 GCA_037621305.1 Pseudomonas sp. | reverse complement strand
CGCTTTCTACCGGTACTGCTGGAAGCCAGCAAGGAGTTGAGTGCCAAACTGTTCTACTAAATAAATACAATATTGGTTAACTAGTCGTTAGTTATTATTGTTTTGTCTTTAGTTAACGGTAAGCGCAAACTACCCGTGTTCGCCAGCCTGCCTTGCTTCACGGAGTTTCCATGGTTCACCCCTCTGCTTCAGCGGGCTCATCCGAGCCCGGCTATAACTACGATGTTGTTCGCAAATTCACCGTCATGACCCTGGTCTGGGGCGTACTCGGCATGGCCATGGGCGTCGTGCTTGCAGCCCAGCTGGTCTGGCCAGCACTCAATTTCGACCTGCCCTGGTTCAGCTTCGGGCGCCTCCGGCCGATTCATACCAATCTGGTGATTTTCGCTTTTGGCGGCGGCGCCCTGTTTGCCACGTCTCTCTATGTAGTACAGCGCACCAGCCGAGTGCGACTGGTATCCGACAGGCTGGCCAACTTCGTCTTCTGGGCGTGGCAGGCGATTCTGGTTGCCATCATCTTCAGCTATGCCAGCGGTCACACCACCAGCAAGGAATACGCTGAGATGATCTGGCCCATCGCGACGCTGATCACGGTCGTCTGGGTTGCCTATGGCTACCTGTTCTTCGGCACCATCGCTCGGCGGAAGGTCAAGCATATCTATGTCGGCAACTGGTTCTACGGTGCTTTCATCATTGTTACCGGACTGGTGCACGTGGTTAACCATATCGACGTGCCGGTGTCGCTGTTCAAGTCCTACCCGGTCTACGCCGGCGCCGCGGATGCCATGATCCAGTGGTGGTACGGTCACAGTGTGGTGGGCTTCATTCTGTCCGTGGGCTTTCTCGGCCTGATGTACTACTACGTACCCAAACAGGCTGGGCGCCCGATCTACTCCTATCGTCTGTCCATCGTGCATTTCTGGGCGGTGATTGCGCTGTATATCTGGGCTGGACCGCATCATCTGCATTACACCGCACTGCCCGACTGGGCACAGACCCTTGGCATGGTGATGTCGATCATCCTGCTGGCGCCAAGCTGGGGCGGCATGATCAACGGCATGATGACGCTCTCCGGAGCCTGGCACAAACTGCGCACTGACCCCATTCTGCGCTTTCTGGTCGTGGCGCTGGCCTTCTATGGCATGTCCACCTTCGAAGGTCCGATGATGGCGATCAAGACAGTCAATGCGCTGTCGCATTACACCGACTGGACCATCGGCCACGTGCATGCCGGCGCCCTGGGTTGGGTGGCGATGATCAGCATCGGCGCGCTCTACCACATGGTGCCGCGTCTGTGGGGGCGTGATGGCATGTACAGTATTGGCATGATCAATCTGCACTTCTGGATGGCGAGTATGGGCACCGTGCTGTATATCGTCGCCATGTGGGTCAACGGCATCACCCAGGGCCTGATGTGGCGCGCGGTGAACGTCGACGGCACTCTGACCTACGCCTTTGTCGAGGCCCTGGAAGCCAGCCATCCAGGCTATATCGTGCGGATGATCGGCGGCGGCATCTTTGCTGCGGGCATGGTGCTGATGGCCTTCAATTGCATGATGACCATGCGTGGCGTCGGCGTGCAGGAGCAAGGTTCGCTGGTAGAGGCGCACTAGACTTCCGGAACGTGGGGCCCGGACTCCCGAGCCCTGCGACTGCTGCTTGCTGCCATGCGGGATCGCCAGCACAATGCGCTTTTCATTGATGATGGGTGCAAGCATGTCTGACCTTCCCCTTGCGGGCCGCCGTATCGCCCTGCCTGAGAGCCGCGAGCTTGATCTGTTTGCCGATATGCTGCTGAAGCGCGGCGCAGAGGTGGTGCGTTGCCCGTTGGTAGCCATCCATGATGCGCCGGACCAACAACCGATACTGGACTGGCTGCAGCAATTCAATAGCCAGCCCTGGGACGATTTCATCGTGCTGACCGGCGAGGGCATACGCCGCCTGCTGACGGCGTCGGAGCGGGCTGGGGACAAGGTGCGCGAGGAGTTCATTGCACGCCTGGCCCAGGTGCGCAAGATAACCCGTGGCCCCAAACCCGGCGCGGCGCTGCGTACGGTGGGCCTCAAGGCGGATCTGGTGGCGGTTGAGCCGACCACTGCGGGCATCATTCGCACCCTGCAATCGGAAGAACTGCGCGGGCGACGTATCGCCGTGCAGCTGTATGGCAGCGACCCCAACCTGCTGCTGATGGATTTTCTGCGCGAGGCGGGCGCCGAAGTCACAGCGGTCGCACCTTACGTTTATGCCGATGATGTCGAAGATGCCCGGGTGGATGCGCTGATAGCCGAGATGGCCGCCGGCCGGCTGGATGTCATCGCCTTCACCAGTGCCACCCAGGTAAGACGGCTTTTCCAGATTGCTCGACGTTCGGTGGGTGAGCAGGCGCTGCGTGACATTCTCGGGCGACTGAAAATCGCTGCGGTCGGCCCTGTGGTGGCGGGGGAGCTGCGTGAGCGTGGGTTGCAGGTTGATCTGATGCCGTCCAGCAGCTTCTTCATGAAGCCGCTGGTGCGGGAGCTGGTCAAGGAGTTTGGGGGCCAGACCCTCTGACAATGGTTTACACTGACTCGCTATACCATGTCTGTCTCCCAAGGGAAGTTTGATGATTAAAACCGGCCCGATACGCTTATCACCAGAGCAACTGACTGTCCCGATAGACCTTGAAAGTCTGGGCTTCTCATCCACAGATGATCTGGAGCCGTTCAAGGGCATTCTCGGCCAGGACCGTGCCGTCGAGGCCATGCAGTTCGGCGTTGCCATGCGCCGCTCGGGATACAACATGTTCGTTATGGGTGAACCGGGCACCGGGCGTTTCTCCTATGCGATGCGGTATCTGCGCGCCGAAGCCAAACGCATGGCCACGCCGCAGGACTGTGTCTACGTCAACAACTTCGACGAAACGCGGGAGCCAAAGGCGCTGCACATGGCGCCTGGCACGGCTACTCAGTTGATCGAGGATATTCACCAGCTGATCGATAACCTCCTGGCCACCTTCCCGGCGGTATTCGAGCATCCGGCTTTTCAGCAGAAGAAGAGTGCGATCGACCGCAACTTCAATAAGCGTTATGACGGCGCCATCGATACCGTGGAACGCCAAGCCCTGGAGCGCCATATCGCTCTCTATCGGGACGGTCAGAATCTGGCCTTCACGCCCATGCGTGACGGCAAGGGATTGGACGAAGCGGAGTTTGCCCAGCTGCCGGAAGCTGAACGGGAGCGTTTTCACGCTGATATTTCAGTGCTGGAGGAGGTGCTCAACGAGGCTCTGGCGAGCCTCCCGCAATGGAAACGCGAATCCAGCAATCAGCTGCGCGAGCTGAACGAGCAGACCATCACCGACGCGCTGCAGCCACTGCTGGCGCCGTTGACCGAGCGTTACTGCGATAACCTCGGCGTGTGTGAATACATCGAGGCGATCCGTCAGAGCCTGCTGAAGGTGGTGATCGAGTTGATGGCGGACGAGCGTGCGGCGGATGCTCGTCCCGAGGCGGCTAAAAAAACGGCACTCATCGAATATTACAGTCCCAACCTGGTCATCGATCATCCCGGTTCACGTGGCGCGCCTGTGGTCCACGAGCCGCATCCGTCCTACGACAATCTTTTCGGGCGGGTCGAATACAGCTCCGAGCAGGGGGCATTGATCACCAACTATCGACACATCCGCTCCGGCGCGCTGCACCGGGCCAACCACGGCTATCTGGTGCTGGAGGCGGAGAAGCTGCTCTCTGAGCCCTTCGTTTGGGAAGCCCTGAAGCGCGCCTTGCATGCGCGTGAGCTGAAGATCGAATCACCCTGGGCGGATCTTGGACGCATGACCACAGTGACTCTGACGCCGGAGGTCATTCCCCTGTCAGTCAAGGTGGTGCTGATCGGCTCGCGCCGGGTGTATTACACGCTGCAGGATTACGATCCGGACTTCCAGGAGCTGTTTCGCGTGCTGGTGGATTTCGATGACCATCTGCCGCGTACGCCCGACAGTATTGAAGGCATGGCGCAGCTGCTCAAGACCCGGGTGGACGAGGAGGGCATGGCCCCGCTGACCGTGGCGGCTGTGGCGCGGATCCTGACCTACAGCGCCCGACTGGCTGAGCATCAGCAACATCTGTCAGCCAGCATCAGCGACATCTTCCAGCTGGTCGCCGAGGCTGATCTGGTTCGTGAGCTTGGCGGTGCGCGGATGACCGATACCGGGCATATCGAACGCGCTCTGCAAGCCAAGGAGACGCGCACCGGGCGGGCCAGCTCACGTATCC
>JASJKW010000384.1:0-4604 GCA_037621305.1 Pseudomonas sp. | reverse complement strand
ACCATGAACGCACCGCGGTTGAGCATGATGCGCCCTGCCACCTTGACCGGGATGGCGGCTTCGGCCAGCGCTTCCTTGCTGCTGTCGGCATACTTTTTCTGCAAATCGCCCGCCAGACTGTCGCGGCGGAAATCGTTGGGGAAAACCTTGCCCTTGGCACGCTCTGCAGCAAGTTTTTCCTTGCGCAGGGCGATCAGGCTGTTCTCTTCCTCTTGCAGTGCATGCTCATTCAGCGGTTGTTCGCTCATTTCAATGTCCTGGGTAAATCAATTCGATAGTCGTGCCGCCTTGGCGGTTGGTCCAGAGGCTGAATTACAGCCCCTGCTTCAGACTGGCTTCAAGAAATTCGTTGATGTCGCCATCCAGCACCCCATCACAGTCACTTTCCTCGATGCCGGTACGCAGATCCTTGATCCGTGACTGGTCGAGTACATAGGAGCGGATCTGGTGGCCCCAGCCAATATCAGACTTGCTGTCTTCCTGAGCCTGAGATGCAGCCGAACGCTTCTGCATTTCCAGCTCGTACAACTTGGCCCGCAGCATCTTCATCGCGGTGTCCTTGTTGGCGTGCTGTGAACGCTCGTTCTGGCAACTGACCACTGTGTTGGTCGGCATGTGGGTGATACGGACTGCCGAGTCGGTGGTGTTGACGTGCTGACCACCGGCACCGGACGACCGGTAGGTATCGATGCGCAGATCCGACGGATTGATCTCGATCTCGATGTTGTCGTCAATTTCCGGCGACACAAATACCGCGGTGAACGAGGTATGACGACGGTTGCCGGAGTCATAGGGGCTCTTGCGCACCAACCGGTGCACGCCGATTTCGGTACGCAGCCAGCCGTAGGCGTAAGGGCCCTTGATGTGGATGGTCGCCCCTTTGATGCCGGCAACTTCGCCCGCCGTCAGCTCCATGATGGTGGCTTCAAAACCGTTATGATCAGCCCAGCGCAGATACATGCGCAGCAGCATGTTCGCCCAGTCCTGAGCTTCGGTACCGCCGGAGCCCGACTGAATATCCAGGTAGGCGTTGTTCTCATCCATCTCACCGCTGAACATGCGGCGGAATTCCAGCGCTTCGAGACGCGTCTGCAGCTGTGCCAGTTCGCTGACCACATCGGCGACAGCGCTTTCGTCATCTTCCTCGACCGCCATATCCAGCAGCTCGGTGGCATCACCCAGGCCGGTATGCATGTCATCCAGGGTTTCCACGATCTGTGCCAGCGAGGCACGCTCGCGGCCCAGATTCTGCGCGCGCTCGGGCTCGTTCCAGACGCTCGGGTCTTCCAGCTCGCGTTCTACTTCGGTGAGACGTTCACGTTTTTGATCGTAGTCAAAGATACCCCCTGATGGTCTCGGAGCGGCCACGCAGGTCTTTGATGGTGTTCAGAATCGGATTGATTTCCATGGTGACAAATCCCGTCAGGAAAAAGGGGGCATTGTAGCGGAAATCGCGGCCCCCGTGCAGTGACTGCGTCGCGATTTGAGGCAGTGCGACCGCTGCCCGACCGTCGGCACGGGCAAGGCGCAGCTTTTCCTCAGCAGGCTTGCAGGTGTCTTACCAGCAACTGCAGACTTTGCCGGCCACGGTACTCGTTGATATCCATACTATAGGCCAGACGCACCTGGCGGATGCTCGGGTTCGGCCAGACCTGCGGATCAATGTTGAAGGCGATGGCGTCCAGCACCTCACTCCCCCCTTGGGGCTGCAACACCATCTTCAGGTGCTTCTCGCCGACCAGACGCTGCTGGATCAGGTTGAACTCACCGTGGAATCCCGGTTCAGGGAAATGCTGGCCCCAGGGGCCCGCTTCGCGCAGATGCGCGGCCATCTGCAGATTGAATTCATCCACAGCAAGCTCACCATCGGACAGCAGGCGTCCGGTCAGATCCTCGGCCGTCAACTGACGACGCACCTCGCGATCAAAGGCTGTACGGAAGTCCTCCAGATGCGTGGCCGGCAATGACAGCCCCGCCGCCATGGCGTGCCCACCGAACTTGCTGATCAAACCCGGATTGCCCGCCGCCACCGCATCCAGCGCATCGCGGATATGCAGACCACTGACCGATCTGGCGGAGCCCTTGACCTCACCGTTGCCGGCATCAGCAAAGGCAATCACCGGACGGTGATAGCGATCCTTGAGCCGCGAGGCAAGAATACCGATCACGCCCTGATGCCATTCTGCATCGAACAGGCAAAGACCGAACGGCATGTCAGCTTCCTGCAGATCCGCCGCATCGAGCATCGCCAACGCCTGTTTCTGCATATCCTGCTCGATACTCTTGCGATCACGATTGAGGCTGTCCAGCTCCTGAGCCATATCCCGCGCCAGCTGCTCATCGTCGGTCATCAGGCACTCGATACCCAGGCTGATGTCATCCAGCCGTCCGGCCGCATTCAGCCGTGGCCCGACGATGAATCCCAGATCGGTGGAGACCAGACGTTCTGCGGGACGCCTGGCAATCTCCAGCAGCGCCCGGATGCCCGGTCGGCAACGACCGGCACGGATACGCGCGAGCCCCTGATGCACCAGAATGCGGTTGTTGGCATCCAGCGGTACCACATCGGCCACGGTACCCAGAGCAACCAAGTCCAGCAGCTCGGCCAGATTCGGTTCCGGACGCTGCGGATTGAACCAGCCGCTGTCACGCAGTTCGGCGCGCAGCGCCATCAGCACATAGAAGATCACCCCGACGCCGGCAATCGCCTTGCTGGGGAACGCGCAACCGGGCTGGCTGGGATTGACGATGGCATCGGCAGCCGGCAACTGTTCCGCAGGCAGGTGATGGTCGGTGACCACCACCTTGAGCCCCGCCGCCTTGGCCGCCGCCACACCGTCGATACTGGAAATGCCGTTATCCACGGTAACCAGTACATCCGGCTGACTCTCCAGGGCCACGGCGACAATTTCCGGAGTCAGGCCGTAGCCGTATTCGAACCGGTTGGGCACCAGATAGTCGACTCGGGCAGCGCCGAGGGCACGTAAGCCGAGCACCGCGACGCTGCTGGCAGTAGCGCCATCGCAGTCGAAGTCACCGACCACCAGAATGGATTGGCGCTGCTCCAGCGCCTCGCGCAGTACTGCCACCGCCTGCTCCATGCCCTTGAACAGCTTCCAGGGCAACAGCGCCTTCAGACTCTTGTCCAGCTCGGCGGCCGAACGCACCCCGCGTGCGGCATACAGACGGGTCAACAGAGGCGGCAGATCACCCAGATCAGGCAACTCGGCAGGCACAACGCGGGACTCGATACGCATGCTGTTCAGCGCTCCCCCATCAACCACTCGAGCACGAATTCGTGCTGGGTATTGGCGTCACTGACATAGAGCACACCGTCGGAAATCATCACACTCCACTCAATGGTCCGTCCCAGCTCGCTGGCCAGCGCATCCAAGGGGTCCTGGGCCAGTACAGCAATGCTCACATTCTTCAGGTTGGCCACGGCCGGGACAATCTTGCTCGCCCACACCCGTGTGCTGCCATAGGCCAGCAATGACACCCGCTCGGCACGCCGCGAACACCAGGTCAGACGATCAGCGTCCGGCTGGCCCACCTCGATCCAGTGCTCAACGCGGTCATCCAGGCTCTTGTACCACAGCGCCGGCTCATCCACTTCCGACAAACCACGTCCGAACGCCAGCCGTTCCTGATACCAGAGGGCATAGGCAAGGATGCGCGAGGCCAGCCGCTGACCGGTCTCCGAGGGGTGCCGAGCCACCGTGATACGCAGATCTTCATAGACGTTGCGGTCGGTGTCGGTGATATTGAGGTGGACTTTGCAGGGGATGGACTGGAGCGCCATGGGGCCGGGTATTCCTGAATCTGAGGGGCCGGCAGTGTAGCGCAAATCGCTTGCCGACGCTCATCGTCACTGCCCTGGCAACCGAACGGACCCCACCCGCAAGCGAGGCCCGATCTTGATATGCCCCCCGGCAATAGCGCCGGGGCACAGCATGATTATGCTGTCAGTTCCTCCAACGGCCCAAAGAACTCATACCGTTGATTCTCCGCCGGGATACCCAGCTCGTTCAGCAGCTTCTGGCAGTTCTGCATGAAGGGCTTGGGACCGAGGAAATAGACATCCACATCTGCACTGTCGGGCAACATCGCGCTGAGTTTCTGCTGGTCGAAGAAACCGGTGCCATGGGCCTGGTCATCCTCCAGCGGATCACTGTAGACATAGCTGATCTTCAGGTTGTCATGTTGCTGCGCGAGCGCGTCGACATGGGCGCGGAAGGCATGGGTACGACTGTTCAGCGCGCCATGCAGAAAATGCACCTGACGACCGCTTTCCAGCGCCGGCTGCAGCATACTGATGGCCGGAGTGATACCCACACCACCGGTCAGCAACACCAATGGCCGCTGCTGCTGGTTGAGCACGAAACTGCCGCTGGGCGCCGTCAGATTCAGCTCATCACCGACCTGCACCTGGTCGTGGAGAAAGTTGGAAACCTCCCCTTCTGCTTCGCGTTTGACGCTGATCCGGTAATGACCAAGACCGGGACGGTCGGACAGCGAGTAGTTGCGGCGCAGGCTTCTGCCATTGATATCCACCACAACGCAGGTGAACTGGCCGGGCATGAATTCAGCCAGCGTACCGCCGT
>JASJKW010000383.1:0-4786 GCA_037621305.1 Pseudomonas sp. | reverse complement strand
CCTATTTGGTATTCTGGCGTGCTTCATCATGGGCATGGCTGGTCTGGCCATAGTGGCGTACATCTTCCTGGCGGTCACCCTGGCTCCGGCGATGGTGGAAGTCGGTGGCCTCAACACCATTGCCGTGCATTTTTTCATTGTGTACTACGCCATGTTGTCGGCTATAACGCCGCCGGTTGGCGCGGCGGCTTTCCTGGCGGGAACCATAGCCGGGGCCAAACCCATGAAGACGTCCTTTACTGCCATGCGATTGGGCGTGGTGATCTACTTTGTACCGCTGTTCTTTCTGTTCCAGCCGGCGCTGGTACTCCAAGGTGATCTGACACCGCTGATCTATGTATTGCCATCGATAATAATGGGCATCATGTTGATTTCCGGTGGTCTGGAAGGTTATCTGCTGGGGGTGGGAATGGTGCAGCGTTGGCAACGGTTGCCGCTGGTGGCTGCTGGGTTCGCTTTCAGCTTTCCGGGGCTTCTGACCACCATGCTAGGCGGGCTCGTATCTGCTGTTCTGGTGGCCATTATCTGGCGTCAAAACAGAACGCTCAGGTCAGTGCAGGTCTGAGAGGGGTATAACTAGTCTGCAAGGGGCGGCGCTGGTGGTTGAGTATCACTGGCGATCGTCCTGGTGGGCAGGGGGTTCTGCGACAGGTTATCGATCATGGCGGTAATGCCGGCAGCGAAGGTGCTGACCATGATCTCGTCCTCAATGTCCGGATGCAGCCAGTCTCGCATAGGGCCAAAGCCGGCGAGGTAGATGATCATGTTGGCGATGATGTCAGCCCTTGGGTCATCGTCCGGCAGCTGGGAGTGGTGCCGCAGCTTGTCGGACAGCTCACGAATGACAGTTTCATCCCTGGTCCTCATGGCCTTGCGGTCCTCCTTCAGCATGTGAGGGACCGACCGATACGCCAGCAATGTTCCTTTCCGCTTCTTGGTCCATGATTCCCGCAGGTAATGGCTGACGCATTCTTCAAAAGACTCGGTCGCCTCGTCATCCAGAAGGTCGGCCAGGTTTGGAGCGCCGGAACGAAACCAGAGCTTATTCAGCAGCCGACGGAGAATATCGTTTTTATTGGCGATGTAATCATAGATGCTGGCCTGATTGATCCCCGAACGGGCACAGATGTCGCGGATGGTGGTCGACGCGAACCCTTTCTGCAGGAACAGTTCCAATGCAGCGTCGCAGATCTGATAACGGCGCTGCTCGGCTAAAGAGAGGTTCTGGATGGCTTCGATATTGGCTTCCGTCAGCAAGTTTTGGTTGCTCGATGATGGAGTTGGACGATTATTGTGATTTCGCATGAGTAGATCATCTTGTTGGTGATTGTGGTTCCGTGGCGCCCCGTAAGTGGCCAGCCTGACAGCTTGTTAGGCTGGCATGTCGGATTACTGCCTGGCGCGATCGATCAGGTCGGTGATTTGAAGTC
The DNA here is from genome assembly GCA_037621305.1 of Pseudomonas sp. Lineage (GTDB taxonomy): Bacteria > Pseudomonadota > Gammaproteobacteria > Pseudomonadales > Pseudomonadaceae > Halopseudomonas. The sequence continues at coordinate 3,356 of JASJKW010000383.1, read as the reverse complement.
TGCTGTTCAGATTACACAACAAAAATCAGAAGGTCCGAATTTCATGGTCCTATTTTCAAGTCACCAACCAGCGAAACACCGTGGCAACGCGGTTAAGTTACTTATTCTTGTTTTGATGATTCTGGCACTTGTGCTATGGGGTGGTCGGTGGCTGCACTATCGTCTGACCCATGTCCATGTCATTGATGCCCGGATCAAAACCGATATGGTCTCGGTGGCTGCACGCCTTCCTGGCCGGATCAAAGCAATATCGGTCAGCGAAGGGGAGGCCATTGAAAGGCAGTCGCTGTTATTGCAACTCGACAGCTCGCAGGTGCGGCAGGATCTACAGATCATTTCCGCCAGCGAACAAACGTTGCTCGGTGAGCGGGCACGGTTAAAAGCTGAGCTTGAGTTTACCTGTGCGGTGGACGACAGCCGTATGATCAGGGCTCGCCATGCACTGGCTGTGGCGTCCACCGAGTTGGAACGGCTGAGGCTGACCCGAGAGAAGGTTAGTGCCGATCGTGATCGGTTAACCGGCATGGCCCGTAACGGTCTGGTATCCGTCCAGCAACTAGCTGACGCCCAGTATCAGGTGGATATCGCCGTAGCTGCACTGAAGCGTGGCGAAGCGGAACGAGCGTCGGCCGAGGCCGGCCTGGCGGAGGCGCAGGCACAGACGCTGAATCAACAGGTACTGAAGCGCGGTCTGGAAGCGCAGGAGGCTCGGCTCAACGAGATGCGGGAACGGCAGCAACGCCTGATGCTGGACATCAATGACCATCGTATTCTGAGTCCATTGGACGGCATTGTGGCCCGTGTTTTTGTCGAGGCAGGTGAATATGTGCAGGCGGGCCAAAACCTGATGATGGTGTATAACCCCGAGCAGGTCTGGATTGAAGCCAACGTCAAGGAAACCGTTTTCGCCAAGGTCCGGGTAGGGCAACCGGTTACGATCAGTGTAGATGCTTTCTCAAAGGAGTCTTTCCAGGGGCGGGTGGTGCGCGTTGGTGCTGCGGCCACCAGCGAGTTTGCATTGTTGCCTAGCTCGAACCCCAGCGGCAACTTCACCAAGAATACCCAGCGGGTGTCGGTGCGCATTGCCTTCGACGAGCCGGATGAGCGTCTGCGTCCTGGGTTGATGGTTGAGGTGGGCATTCATGTCGACGATTGATTCGCTGTTTGATCGATACGGTCCCGCCTATAAATGGTTGGGAACCGGCACCGTCATGTTGGGTACGCTTTCGATGACGCTGGCTACCACCATTGTCAACGTCGCCATACCTGACATTATGGGCAACTTCGGTATTGCCCAGACCGAGGCGCAATGGTTGTCCACCGGCTTTCTCGCAGCAATGTCGGCTTTTATGCTAGTCAGTGCCTGGGCCTTGCAGGCCTTTGGAATGAAGGCGGCGTATATCGGTTGCCTGATCGTTTTCATGCTTGCCTCTGCGCTGGGTGGCATCAGCCCCCATGAGAATTTGGTCATTCTATCGCGGGTTGTTCAGGGCGCGATGGCGGGCGTTATCCAGCCCTTGGCCATGACTATCATCTTTCAAGTGTTTCCAGAGCGCCAGCGGGGCTTGGGTATGGGCATCTATGGTCTCGGGGTCATCCTGGGGCCAGCTGTTGGTCCGGCGGTTGGCGGTATCCTGGTGGACTGGTTGAGTTGGCGGGCGGTTTTTTTCATGCCCTTACCCACCTGCATCATGGCCATCGTCTTTGCACTCTTCTTTGCGCCGGACTAAGATGAGGGAGCGGTCACGACCAGATTTGACTGGTCGGGCTTTGCCTTTCTGTGTCTCTTTCTGATCAGTATGTTGTGGGCATTATCCAATGGTCAGCGTCTGGGCTGGCACTCCCTGACCATTCTTGGTGCTGCGCTGTTTGCGTTCCTTGCCGGGACGGCCTTCGTAGTGCGAGAGCTGAGTGCAAAAGCGCCTCTGCTGAATGTGTCCATGTTCAGAGTGCCGGGTTTTGCTGCCGGTTGTGTCATCAGCTTCTGTTTTGGAGCGGGGTTGTTCGGCTCTACTTACCTGGTCCCGCTGTTCGTTCAGCAGATCCAGGGGTTTACCGCGACGGCCTCGGGCCTATTGTTGATGCCTGCAGGGCTGGTAATGGCACTGATCTTCCCGATCGCGGGCCATATGGTGGACCGGTTTCCTGCTCCGGCGGTGATAGCGCTGGGCGCTGTGTTGCTGGCTCTGTCGAGTTACCTGATGGGGCTCATGGATGCTAGCACCATGTCCTGGGTCATTATCGGCTGGGTGATGCTGAGCCGCGTTGGGCTTGGTTTCGGAATGCCTGCCATAGGTACCGGCTCACTTCGGGCTCTGGATATCAGCCAGGTCAGTCAAGGCTCGGGGGCGGCCAACTTTTCACGCCAGCTGGGTGGCGCGCTTGGGGTCAACCTGTTGTCTGTCACACTGGATTGGCGCACGGCAGGGCATGCGCGGGTACTGATCGACACCCAGACCGCCGGCAATGTTCAAACCGCAGAGTTGGTCAACCAGTTTCAGGGACTGGCGCGCGAGGCCGGCTTGAGCTTGGATCAAGCTGAGCCGGCGGCATTGGTCTTTCTTCGGGAGATGGTTCACTTTCAGGCCTATGTGAAAGGATTTCAGGATAGCTTTCTGATTCTGGCTGCGGTTTTTCTGGTGAGCCTGGCGCCAGTCTGGGTGATGTATCGTTTTACACGGGCGGCGAGTTGAGCAAGGGTGAGCTGTCAGGCTCGGTGAATTCCGGCGTGGTCGACATACTGGCCTCTTCCGTCGTCGGCCATAGCCTCCCTCATCAAATCCGGTATGGATATCTTCTCGAACGTGGTGGGGTGAACGGCGACGCTGATCATTTCGCCGCTGGCTAGGAACTGGCCAGTTTTGGCGTTGCACATGTCCATGCTGAGGGTAAATGAGGTATTACCCATCTGGGTGCATCTGACGGTAATCTCCAGCTGGTCGCGAGAGCGTGCAGGGGCTTTCCATTCGATTATCAGTTTGACCACCTGATAATCGAAGCCACCGTTCGGTAATTGGTCCGGGTCATGGATACTGCGCAGAAACTCGGTGGCGGCAAGATCGATGTAGTCGGCGTAGCGCGCGTTGAAGACCACTTTTTGTGCGTCGCATTCACCGTATCGAACTTGCATGTAATATCGAAAAGGTTGGCTCATGGATGCTCCTAATTGCTTTCATTGTCAGTATGGAATGGTCCCGCTGCGGAGCATAGCCTGTCCGAGGTGCGGCTGCGTTCGGCAACTTGGCACGTCAGCTGTTCTTCGGTTTTCCAGGCGTTGCATCCGGTTGACGAGGGTGTCGACCTCGTCAACCTACTGCTCGAACCCTTACCAGGTATCGATCATCGGACGTCTGCGG
>JASJKW010000382.1:0-7155 GCA_037621305.1 Pseudomonas sp. | reverse complement strand
GATCTGCATGGTGTCGATCATGGGAAACAGCAGGCCCTCGCCGATGGCGTGCCTGACTGCCTCGTCAATGAACGTCCGCTCTATGTTCCGGTAGTGCGCTACCACCACCTTGCCTGCCAGCTGCTGCAGCAGGGGGGCGATGATGGTCGCAAAGCGCGGCGCCTGGTAGATATCGGAGTGGGTAAGGTGATGGAAGGTCACTGACTCCGGAATCAGATCGCCGTAGGGACGAACCACCTGATACCAGGCCTGATCGCTGCGTATGCGCTGCAGCGTGAAGGGAATCACGCCGATGCTGACAATGGCATGGCGTTGGGCGTCCAGCCCGGTGGTCTCTATATCCACGGCGACAAACTCAACCTGAGACAGCGGCGTATCTGCCGCGGGCCAGGTGGATTGGTGGAAGCGTGTCAGGGCAGGATGCTGGCTCGCTTCGGCGCAGTTGGCCATGTACTGCGCCCAGTTGCTCTGGGGCGAAGCTGCCGGTTTGCTCATGATGGGCGGCCCGGTGCGCTGAGCGGGTAGCGGAAGCGCAGAAACTTCTGCGCGTTGCTGAGTATCTGGAAGGCATCCTTCAGTCCATGGCGTTCCGCCGCTGAGACATTTTCCGGCTCGATATAATTATTCGGCTCACGGCCCTCCTGGATATCCAGCGCCTGATGACGAATCCGCGCCAGTGACAGGAACTCCAGCGCATAGCGCAACCGTTCCAGGGATTCACGGGGCATGAGACGGGTCTTGGCGATGTCATCCAGTCGATCGTGTGAGCTTTGTGCACTGGAGCCAATCGCCAGCGCATGCACCCGGATCAGGTCGGTCAATGGGGCGGTGCCGCGGCGTTTGATATTGATGATGTTCTTCTGCTCGCCATCCTGCTCCATGACAAAGGTGCGGAAAAAGCCCAGCGGCGGCGTGCGGTTGAGAGAGTTGCGTGCCATCAACGCCAGAAAGTGCGGATTGCGGCTGGCTTTAGCTGCGATCAGTTCACGTAATTGCTCGACGAAGTCGGATTGGCCACTGACCGACTCCAGATCGAAGAAGATATTGCTGTTGAGCAGGGCGCGCGGGTTCGGTCGTTCTATCCATTCACTGAAATAGCGCTTCCACACCGATAACGGCTGACGCCAGCGTTTATTGGTGGCCATGATATCGCCCTTGCAGTAGCTGTAGCCGCAGGCTGCCAGGCCATCACTGACAAAGGTCGCCAGACGCTGGAAGTAGTCATCGTGTTCGGCCGGGTCAAAGCGGTCATCCAGCACCAGGGCGTTGTCCTGATCGGTGACAATCAGCTGCTCATCCCGCGCCATCGAGCCCACCACCATGAAGCTGTAGGGCACCGGCGGCGGACCCAGTTCCCGTTCCGCCAGATCCACCAACCGCTGAATGAAGTTGCGCCCGATGCTGGATAGCGCACTACCTATCATGCGTGCGCTGGCGTCGTCCTCGACCATGCGCACAAAGGTTGCGCGGACGTCTGGCAGCAGGTTCTGCAGATCGCTGACGGATTGCCGGTTGAACATATCGTTAACCAGATACAGGCTGCTCTGGGACTGGTAGCGGATTACATCGGCGAGATTGACCAGCCCCACCGGGCGGCGCCGGTTGAGGATGGGAAGATGATGAATGTTGTGCCGCAGCATGCACAGGATGGCTTCAAAAACCGAGGCGTTGGCCTGCAGCATAACCGGGTCGGCGGACATGATGTGGTGCAGGGGCGTTTCCGGGGGCAGTGCCTCGGACACCACCCTGGTACGAAAATCCCGGTCGGTGATGATGCCGACCACCCGCTGCAGTTCCGGTTGTTCAGCATCGGGCTCGGTGATCAACAGTGCGGAGACGCTTTGTTCGGTCATCACGGCTGCTGCCCGATGGATGCTGGATTGGGCGTCCAGCATCACCGGGGCACGACCGATCAGCTTGTTTACCTTGACCTTGATCAGTTCGCTGGCACGGCCCTGGGACTGCACCGCTGAGCGTAGCCGGCCTGATCCTTCGGTGTCCACGAAGTCAGCAACCTGGTCATGCTGTTCGCACAGTTGATTGAACTGCTCGCCGGGAAGGAAGTAGATCAGGGTATCTTCCAGTGCGCTGGCCGGGAAACGCACCCGTCCGCCCCGCCGCAGGCTGGCCTGGCCGAAAATATCACCCTCACCCAAGCGGTTGAAAAATTCGCCGTTGCGCCGATAGATTTCAACCGCGCCGCTGCGGATGTAATGCAGCTCGGTGATCTCCTGGCCGAATTCCAGAATGGGCGTCCCGGCCTTGTAATAGCGGACCTGTACCTGACTGGCCGTCTCGTCCAGGGTCTCTTCGGGCAGTTCATCGAAGGGCGCGAAGCGACTCAGGTGGTCGCGTATCTCGATCAGTTCAACTTGCATGTCAGCATCCTTGGTAGACCGTGAAGCACAGTGTAATACCTGTGACGCATACGTGCCCAAGGGCAGATTGTTCGCAATGGCGAAGTGAAGCAGGATTGGCGTGCGCGGGGAAGAGCCCTTAAGCTGCTTGCCTTCTTCTGCAAAATGGACCAAGAGATGCTGTCTGTCCTGTCGGTGACGCTGCCGGTATTTGCCATGATCTTCGCCGGTTGGGGAGTACGCCGGGCCGGGTTGCTGGGCCCCCACGCCGCAGGTGAACTCAATCGTTTCGTCATCTATCTCGCATTGCCGGCATTGCTGTTCGAGGTGGTCGCCAATGCCGACTGGCAGGTGCTCTGGCAGCCCGGCTTCGTGGCGGCTTTCGGTCTGGGTGTGGCTATCGTCTTTGTTCTGGCCGTCACACTGCAATTGCTGCGCCGCAGAACATTGGCCGACGCGGTGGTGGGGGGATTGAATGGCGCCTATGCCAATACCGGCTTTCTGGGAATCCCATTGTTGCTGGCCGTGCTGGGGCGCGAATCGATGATTCCGGCACTCATAGCCACCATCATCACCGTCTGCATCCTGTTCGCTGTGGCCATAGTGCTTATCGAGATTGGCCTGCAACGGGGAGAAGCACAACGCCGGCAGATGCTGGGCAAGGTGGCGCTGCAGTTGTTGCGCAATCCCTTGTTGATTGCACCGGTCTTGGGCGCCCTGGTCCTGCTGCTCGGCTTGCAGTTGCCGCCGGCAGTGGACAGCTTCTTCAAGCTGCTGGGTAATGCGGCATCGCCCTGTGCGCTGGTGGCGCTGGGGTTGTTTCTGGCGGAGGGCAGGACGCATGGGGAGAAGATGATCGGTGCCGTGGTGCTGCTGGTGGCGCTCAAGCTGGTTCTGCAGCCGCTGCTCACCTGGTGGTTGGCGGCGCAGGTGTTTGGCCTGTCTGCCTTGCTGGTGAAGAGTGCCGTGCTGCTGGCGGCATTGCCCACGGGTACCGGACCCTTCATGGCCGCGCAGCTATATCAGCGAGAGCCCGCCCTGACCTCGAACGTCATACTGGTATCCACGGTGATATCGCTGTTGACGATTTCATGCGTCCTCCAGATGCTCTCTTAGCCAGGACAGTATCTCTCAAGGTCCTGCTACTGCTCCTGTGGCGTCAGTTTCAACAATGTCCCCTTGCCGTTCCGGGTGCCATCTTCCAGCAGCCAGATCGCACCATCCGGGCCTTGCTCGACCTCGCGGATGCGTTTCTGCATGTCGAACCGCTCGGCTTCCCGGGCTTCGTCGCCATCCAATGCCACACGTACCAGTGACAACGAGGACATGCCGCCGATGAAACCGCTGCCTTGCCAATCCGGGAACAAAGCACCGTCATAGATGATGAAGCCTGCTGGCGAGATTACCGGCGTCCAGGTGATGGCCGGAGCATTGAATTCGGGGCGGGTGTCATGATCGGGAATGGACTTGTCGTCGTAGTGATTGCCATTGGAGACCAGCGGGTAACCGTAATTGGCACCTTTTTCAATCAGGTTGAGCTCATCACCGCCCTTGGGTCCCATCTCATGTGCCCAGAGTTTGCCATTGCTGTCGAATGCCATCCCCAGAATATTACGGTGCCCCAGGGACCAGACCTGCGCAGCTACCTCGCCCTGATCAGCGAAGGGATTGCCTTCCGGTACGCTGCCGTCGTCGTTCAGTCGAACGATCTTGCCCAGATTGGTATTCATGTCCTGCGCCGGGTCGAACTCCTTGCGCTCACTGGAGCTGATCCACAGCAGGCCGTCGTTATCGAAGGCGATGCGATAGCCGAAGTGGCCATCCCCGCTCTTTTTCGGGCTCTGCCGCCAGATCACTTCCAGGTCTTCCAGAGCGCCATCTCCATCATCATCCAGTGCCAGGCGAGCACGGGCGACCGCAGCGCCCAGGCCATTATCGTCAGCTTCCACAAAGCTTATATAAACCAGTTGGTTGCTACCGAACTCGGGGTGCAGCACCACGTCACCCAGACCACCCTGGGCCACATGTTCCACTTCCGGTACGCCACTGATGGTGCCGCTACTGTCGTCTTCGAGATCATACAAACGCAGTGTGCCGGCCATTTCGGTGACCAGGAGTCGGCCGTCAGGCAGGAAGGTCATGGCCCAGGGAGAGTCGAACTGGGTCACTTCGCTCACGCTGAAAGGTAATGCATCGGTCCCGGAGTCCGCGGTCGGTTGCCCGGCTGCGGCCTGTTCGGCAGCTGCTTCTTCCGCCTCGCTGGCCACGTCGGCAGTGGATTCGCCCGGACTGGCGGGTGCCATGGATTCAGCCTCGGTGGTCGCTGGCGTCGGGGCGGGGGGCTGATTATCAGAATCCGCCGAATTATCGCAGCCAGCCAGCAGGCCGAGGGTGGCGAGAAAGATCAATGAATGCCTGAAAGGGACCATGACTGCTCCTGTCTGTTGAAGAGAATCCATCATTGCGCAGAGACAACGGCAGATTGATTACGTTGATAACTCACTATAGAACGCCGTTCGCGATTGGCAACCAGGTGGTAGGCGCGGTGCGTTGTGGTCACTCAGGGCCTGATCTATGCTGCATCTCAACAACTCAGGTACCACCCGGAGCACAACATGGATTGGCGGGGCAGGCGGAAAAGCAGCAATATCGAAGACAGACGTGGGCAGCCGATGCGGGCTGGAGCGGGTGGTGGCTTGCTGCTGCTCATGCGCATAGTGCCATGGCTGATACGCAGCCGCGGTGGGCGAGTGATACTGGCGGTAGGAGTGGTGGCTTTTTTTGGCGCGCGGATGATGGGTATCGATCTGCTGCAGCTGGGTGGGCAGGTTCCTCAACAGACCGCCAGCCTGTCGGCAGAAGAGCAGCAGCTGGCCGAATTTGTTTCTGTGGTGTTGGCTGATACCGAGCAGACCTGGCAGATGATCTTCAGCGAGTCGGGTAACCGTTACGAGGAGCCGACATTGGTGTTGTTCAGCCAGCGAGTCGCCTCTGCGTGTGGCACGGCCAGCGCGGCTGTTGGTCCGTTCTACTGCCCGGCGGATCGCAAGGTGTATCTCGACCTGAGCTTCTTCCGCGACCTGGATCGTCAACTCGGTGCGCCAGGTGATTTTGCCCAGGCCTATGTGGTCGCCCACGAAGTCGGACATCATATTCAGACCTTGCTGGGCATCAGTCAGAAAGTACGTGCCACCGGCCAGGGCAAGTCGGCAGCGGTGGTCAATGCACTCTCGGTACGTCAGGAACTGCAGGCTGACTGTCTGGCCGGTGTCTGGGGGCATGCTGCGCACAATTACAGTCAACTGCTGGAACCGGGTGATCTGGAGGAAGCCTTACAGGCTGCCGCAGCCATCGGTGATGATCGCCTGCAAAGGCGCAGCAGCGGCGAAGTGGTACCGGACAGCTTTACCCACGGCACCTCGGCTCAGCGGGTGGAATGGTTTCGGCGCGGTTTTGACAGTGGGGATATGGGGCAGTGTGATACGTTTTCGGCGCAGATGTGAGCAGCATCAGGCTGATGAATTTCAGGCAAGAAAAAGCCCCTGCTGTTGCCAGCAGGGGCTTCGTATTTGGTGGAGCCGGCGGGATTTGAACCCGCGTCCGTCAGTCCGCCACTATCGGTTCTACATGCGTAGTCATCTCTATTGAGTTAACTCCTCACCGCCCGAGTGACAGGGTGTTTGGAGCGAGCTGTATAATTTTTAGCCGTTACGTCTACAGCAAACTTGGCGGCGATTCTGTTCTATATGACAATCATTTCGAGTTTACAGACATCCTCTGATGATTGCTGGAGCCGAAGCTACCAGAAGTGCTACTTGGCTGCTTACGCAGCTAGTTGTGCACCATAATTGTCGTCATTGGCAATTATATAGGTTTGCAACAGTGTATTTACGAGTTCTGTTACCAACTCGGCATGCCCCTCAAGCTTTGTAACCGTCGTCGAATCCTGATCGGCCCCAAAACCATGGTGCTGTTATTACAGAGGTGATTCTACGCCAAAGAATCCCTGACGTACAGCCGGGAAATCTTTGGTAACAGAGCTGTGGTTCAGCGGTTGTTTTCGCGGACCAGGCGCTGTTTTTCACGATCCCAGTCGCGGTTCTTCTCGGTCTCGCGCTTGTCGTAATCCTTCTTGCCCTTGACCAGCGCTATCTCGCATTTAACCAGGTGCTTTTTCCAGTACAGGGCCATCGGCACACAGCTGTAACCCTTCTGCTCGACACCGGTGAGGATCTTGTCCAGCTCCCGGCTGTTGAGCAGCAGTTTGCGGGTACGGGTGGGGTCGGCGATAACGTGGGTGCTGGCGGTCAGCAGTGGTGTGAAATGTGCGCCGAACAGATAGGCTTCGCCATCTTTCAGCAGCACATAACTGTCCACCAGCTGTGCCTTGCCGGCACGCAGGCTTTTCACTTCCCAGCCGGCAAGGGCGATGCCGGCTTCGAAGCGTTGCTCGACGAAATATTCGTGTTTGGCCCGTTTGTTCAGCGCAATGGTGCCGCCGTTGGCCTGGGGTTTGTTTTGCTTGCTCATAGGCGGCGTATTATAGGGGCTGACGTCGGCTTCGGCTATCTTTGATCGTGAGCTGCCCTTGTCTGCATTGGTCAGAATCCGGACAATGCCCTTCTTTTTTGCAAACCGGGTATGTCCTGATGTCGAATAATGATGTGTCGGTGCACGGTATCTGGGCGAGTCGCTGGGTTTTCATTCTGGCCGCCACCGGCTCGGCAGTGGGGCTGGGCAATATCTGGAAGTTTCCTTACATGGTGGGCGTGTACGGCGGCGGTGCCTTCGTGCTGGT
>JASJKW010000381.1:0-6657 GCA_037621305.1 Pseudomonas sp. | reverse complement strand
CAGCTCCTTGCCGGTGCCGGATTCACCGTTGATCAGGACCGTGATATTGGAGTGCGACAGCCGACCGATGGCGCGGAACACCTCCTGCATGGCTGGCGCTTCACCGATGATTTCCGGAGTGTGGCTGATGCCGCCATGGGTTTCATGTTCCTGCTCGCGGCTGTGTGCCAGCGCCCGGCGCACCAGCGCGATCGCTTCGTCCACATCGAAGGGTTTGGGCAGGTATTCGAAGGCGCCACCTTGATAGGACGCCACGGCGCTGTCCAGGTCCGAGTGCGCCGTCATGATGATGACCGGCAGTTTCGGATGCCGCTCACGAATGCTCGACAGCAGTTCCAGTCCGCTGGTGCCGGGCATGCGAATATCGCTGATCAGCACGTCCGGGCATTCCTGGCGGTTCAGTCGTGCCAGGGCGCTGTCGGCACTGTCGAAGCACACCGGCTGTACACCGTCCCGCTGCAGGGCCTTTTCCAGTACCCAGCGGATGGAGCGGTCATCGTCGACAATCCAGACGTTATCAGTTCGAGTCATTCGTCCTCTCCTGGAGTGGTTTCCAGTGGTAGAAACAGGGTAAACAGGGTGCAACCTGGCACGCTTTCACATTCAATCAGGCCCTGGTGCCGGGTAATGATGTTCTGGGTGATCGACAGGCCGAGGCCGGTGCCGTCAGCGCGACCGCTGACCATCGGGTAGAAGATGCTGTCGATGATGCCCGCGTCGATGCCGGGGCCGTTATCGGTGATCTCCAGCCGGCACACCAGTCGATGCCGTTTTGGGCCGATAGTGAACTGGCGCAGCGTGCGGGTCCGCAGGGTGATCTGGCCATGCAGGGTGCCGGGGGCGGCCAGCAATGCCTGCATGGCATTGCGCACTATGTTCAGTACCGCCTGAATCAGTTGTTCGCGGTCGGCCATGAGATCCGGAATACTCGGATCGTAATCGCGCAGGATCTGCAGATCACCCTGGGTCTCGGCTTCCACCAGGCTGCAGACGTGCTCGGTGATCTCGTGGATATTGATGCATGCGAGTTGCGGTGGACGGTAGGGGCCGAGCATGCGGTCGACCAGATTGCGCAGGCGATCGGCCTCCTGAATGATCACGTCGGTATAGTCTTGCAGTTCATCGTCGGGCAGTTCGCGCGCCAGCAGCTGCGCTGCGCCGCGAATGCCGCCCAGCGGATTCTTGATCTCATGGGCCAAGCCGCGCACCAGCACGCGGGTCACTTCCTGCTTGGACAGCTGTGCCTCTTCCTTGGTGATACGCAGCAGCCGATCCCTGGGCAGCAGTTCCAGCAATACCCAGTTGGACTCCAGCGCACTGACCGGGGTAACCGAATAGTCGACGATCAGGGTCTGGCCATTGGTCAGATGCAATTGTGCTTCGCGCTTGGTGAATGGGTGTCCGTTGGCTACGGTATTGCGCAGGAAGGGCAGTGATTCCGCTGAATCGCTGAACAGGCTGTCGAGACGCTGGCCGGTAACCCGTTGACCGCTGACTTCCAGCAACATCTCGGCAGCGGGGTTCATGTAATTGACCCGTAATCCCTCATCCAGCAGCAGCACTGCGGTGGTGAGGTTGTCCAGTATCTGGCGCAGGAAGTGATCAGGGAGCATAGGTTGATATCCACAGCGCTATGGGCGGTTGTCGGCAATGATTGCAAAAGTGGATTGCAAGAAGCGAACCAGATCGGCATACGCATTCTGCACAGACGACGCCCGGCGGCCTGCAGGCCGCCGAACACGGGGTCAGCAGGTTGCGCGGCTGGTATCCGGTCGGTACGTCACTATGGCACGAAAAAAGAGCATGCGCACCAAAACGGTGCGCATGGGAGGTCAGCCACCAGCGCCGGGGCGGGGCACGTTGGGCGCGCGGGGAGCGGCAGGTGCTCTGGGTGCCTGATTGGCGCCGCCGCGCCCGGGCTGGTTGAGGGAGGTGCGTTGCAGGTGCACTGTGATCGGCGAGCTGCGCTGCAGTTCTTCGCCGCGCGCATTGACCACCGCGACAGCGAGCTGATGGCTGCCACGGTCGATGTTCTGTACCGTCAGCTGGTGCACTGCGGCACCGTTACCGGGCACGCCGGCATCGCTCAATGTGCCGTCCACAACGACCCGCAGCAGGTGACTGCCACTGAGCGGAGGGTCGGTTTGGATCACCAGTGTCAGATCGCCCTCATTGCTGCGGATGCTGCTGTCATGCGCGGGACTGCTGATACTCAGCTCGCGGTAGAAACTGGCGTTGCGCGAGGTGTCGGTCTGCTGACTATTGTTGCGCGCCGGGCTGGCGACGGGCGCTGGCTCGATCACGTTGGTCGGTCGCAGCTCGACCGTATTGGCGCCGGGGCGCGGTTGGTCGGAATAGATGCGGTTTCCGTGCGCATCGGTCCAGGAATAGATCTGCGCCGATACTGGGCTGGCCAGTACTAGCAGGGCACACAGGGTGCCGGGCAGCGGTAACCGGATCATGGTATGTCACTCCTTCGATGAGACGCTAAGCGTTGCATTCAATCCGCGTGCTGGCAAGTCGAAGCTGGCGCAGTGCGACGCCGTTCAGGTATCGCTGGCAACCGGTGGTCGGTTGGATGGGTGTCGTGGCGGGAGGAGGGTCGGAGAGGCAGGAAACAGATAAAACAGACAAAAGACAACGCCCCCGCTTGCGGGGGGCGTTGTCACACTGCGGTCAGACGCGGATCAGCGCGCCTTGGCGACCTGACGCCAGTGGTGCAGCAGCGGCTCGGTGTAGCCGCTGGGTTGCTCCCGACCCTTGAACACCAGATCCAGCGCGGCCTGGTAGGCCGGCGAGTTGGCGAAGTCGGTGGCCATGGCGCTGTATTCCGGATCACCGGCGTTCTGCTGGTCCACGACCTTGGCCATGCGCTCGAAGGTCTCGATCACCTGCTCCTTGCTGACCACGCCGTGGTGCAGCCAGTTGGCCATGTGCTGGCTGGAGATACGCAGGGTGGCGCGGTCTTCCATCAGGCCGATATCGTTGATATCCGGCACCTTGGAACAACCTACACCCTGGTTTACCCAGCGTACGACATAGCCGAGGATGCCCTGGGCATTGTTGTCCAGCTCCTGCTGCTTCTCTTCGTTGCTCCAGTTGGCCTGTTCGGCCAGTGGCGCGGTCAGCAGGCCGTTGAGCAGGGCGTCCTGCTCGTCCTGCAGGGAGATCTTCTCCAGCTCCTGCTGAACCGCCTGCACATCAACCTGGTGGTAGTGCAGCGCGTGCAATACGGCGGCGGTTGGCGAGGGAACCCAGGCGGTGTTGGCACCGGCCTTGGGATGCCCGATCTTCTGCTCGAGCATCGCTGCCATCAGGTCCGGCATGGCCCACATGCCCTTGCCGATCTGTGCCTTGCCGCGCAGCCCGCAGGTCAGGCCGACCAGTACGTTGTTGCGCTCGTAGGCCTGAATCCACGCGGTGGGCTTCATGTCGCCCTTGCGCAGCACCGGACCACCCTGCATCACGGTGTGCATCTCGTCGCCGGTGCGGTCGAGGAAGCCGGTGTTGATGAAGGCGACTCGGGCGCTGGCGGCAGCAATACAGGCCTTGAGGTTGACCGAGGTGCGGCGCTCCTCGTCCATGATGCCCATCTTGATGGTGTTCTGCGGCAGGCCGAGCAGCTGCTCGACGCGGCCGAACAGTTCATTGGCGAAGGCCACTTCGTCCGGACCATGCATCTTCGGTTTGACGATGTAGATGCTGCCGGTGCGCGAGTTGCCCTTGCGCTGCAGGTCGTGGGTGGCGATCAGGCTGGTGCAGACCGCGTCCATGATGCCTTCGGGGATTTCACTGCCGTCTTTGAGCAGGATCGCCGGGTTGGTCATCAGATGACCGACGTTGCGGATGAACAGCAGCGAGCGGGCATGCAGGGACAGCTCACCGCCGTCAGCGGTGGTGTACTGACGGTCGGGGTTGAGCCGGCGAACCATGGCACGGCCGCCCTTTTCCATATGCTCTTCCAGGTCGCCACGCAGCAGACCCAGCCAGTTGCCGTAGGCCAGCACCTTGTCTTCGGCGTCCACAGCGGCGATGGAGTCTTCGCAGTCCATGATGGTGGAAACCGCCGCTTCCATCAGCACGTCCTTGACGCCGGCGGCGTCGGTCTTGCCGATCGGGTGGTTGCGGTCGATCTGGATTTCGAAGTGCAGGCCGTTGTGTTCGAACAGCAGCGCCTGGGGATCGGCCGGATTACCCTGATAGCCAACGAAGCGCTCGGCGGACTGCAGACCTGTGGTCTGGCCGGACAGCAGGGTCACCTGCAGCTGGCCGTCCTGCACGCGGTAGGATTCGACCTGGGTGTGGTCGCCCTGCTGCAGTGGGATGCTCTGGTTGAGGAAGTTGCGAGCAAAGGCGATGACCTTGTCACCGCGCACCGGGTTATAGCCCGGGCCACGCTCGGCGCCGTCATCCTCGGCAATCGCATCGGTGCCATACAGCGCATCGTACAGGCTGCCCCAGCGGGCGTTGGCGGCGTTCAGTGCGTAGCGGCCGTTCATGACCGGTACCACCAGCTGCGGACCGGCCTGCTGAGTGATTTCGATGTCGGTGTTGGCGGTGGTGATGCGGAAATCCGCCGGTACCGGCTTCAGATAGCCGATGGAGGTCAGGAATTCGCGGTACGCGGCCATGTCGCGGATCGGGCCGGGATTGGCGCTGTGCCACTGATCCAGCTCGGTCTGCAGACGGTCGCGTTCGGCCAGCAGGGCGCGGTTCTTCGGCGCCAGGTCATGGACCAGTTCGCTGAAACCGGCCCAGAATGCGGCGGCGTCGACGCCCGTGCCTGGCAAGGCCTGCTGCTCGATGAACTGATGCAGGACCGGATCTATCTGCAGGCCCTGAATGTCGGTGCGTTGAGTCATGTCAGGATTCCTCCTCGGATTACAGTATGGCGATGCCGGCTTTGGCGACCTGAGCATCCTGATCCGGCTTGACGCCGGAAACACCGATGGCGGCGACAACCTGGCCTTCCACTTTCAGCGGCACGCCACCTTCGAGCAGGCCGGACACTTCCGGAGCGGACAGGAAGGCAGTACGACCGCCATTGATCATGGCTTCGAATTCGCTGGTGTCACGGCGGCCGAGGGCGGCGCTGCGAGCCTTCTGGGGGGCAATGTAGGAAGCGATCGGTGCGCAGCCGTCCATCCGGCGCATGGCCAGGATATGGCCGCCGTCATCGACCACAGCAACGGTGACCTTCCATTCGTTCTTGTCGGCTTCAGCGAAGGCCGCGTCGATCATGCGATTGGCTTCTTCGAGGGTCAGTACAGGTTTGCTCAGCATGGTGTTATCTCCAGATAGTTCAGTTGAGTGCGTCTTCGACGACTTCGATCCAATGGCGCACGGGTGTTCGGTTGGCTGAACCCAGGTGGGTCTGGCAGCCGATATTGGCAGTGACGATGGTATCCGGTTGGCCGGCTTCCAGCGCGTTCATCTTGTTATCACGCAGTTGCTTGGCCAGCACTGGCTGGGTGATGGAATAACTGCCGGCGGAACCACAGCATAGATGTCCGTCGGCAACCGGGGTCAGGCTGAAGCCGAGCTGGCGCAGAACCGGCTCGACCCGGCCACCCAGTTTCTGGGCGTGCTGCAAGGTGCATGGGCAGTGGAAGGCCAGCTTCTGCGTGGTCTTGGCCTGCAAGGGTTGCAGGTCTTCCTTTTCCAGCAGCTCGACCAGATCCAGCGCCAGGGTACTTACTCTGGCTGCCTTCTGAGCATAGACCGGATCATCCTTGAGCAGGTGGCTGTATTCCTTGATGAAGGCGCCACAGCCGCTGGCGGTCTGGACGATCGCCTCGGCGCCATTCTCGATGGCCGGCCACCAGGCATCGATATTGCGCCGGGCGCGGTCCAGACCAGCCTGCTGGGCGTCCAGGTGATAATCCACCGCGCCACAGCAACCGGCCTCGCTGATCGGCTTGATCGAGATACCCAGGCGGTCCAGCACCCGCGCCGCTGCGGCGTTGGTGTTGGGCGACAGGCCCTGCTGTGCGCAGCCTTCGAGAATCAGCACGTGGCGGGCATGACGCGGCGCCGGACGTGCCTTGGCGGTGGCAGCCTTGGGCGGAATCTTGTCCTTGACCGCGGCTGGCATGAAGGTGCGTACCGCCTGGCCGGTCTTGAGCAGGGTGTTGAAAACCGGTGCATTGGGTACCACGTGGCGCAGCGCCGAGCGCAGCATGCGCTGCTGTAACGGACGTTCGATCTGCTCGGCCATGGCCTCGCGACCGATATCCAGCAGGGTGTGGTACTTCACGCCGGACGGGCAGGTGGTTTCGCAGTTGCGGCAGCTCAAACACTGATCCAGGTGCAGCTGGGTTTCCCGGGTGGTGGCTTCGCCTTCGAGAAATGCCTTGATCAGATAGATACGGCCGCGCGGGCCGTCGCGCTCGTCACCCAGCAGCTGATAGGTCGGGCAGGTGGCATTGCAGAAGCCGCAGTGCACACACGAGCGCAGAATGCTTTCCGCCTCTTCGGCGCGGGGCAGCTTGCGGGCCTGTTCGGTGAGATTGGTTTGCATGGTCTTACCTCTTGTATCTCAGAGCCCGGAATACATCCGGCCGGGGTTGAACAGGCCCTGAGGATCGAGCTGCTTTTTCAGTTGGCGGTGATAACGCTGCAGCAGGGGTGCCAATGGCTGGAACGGGCTGTCCGTTA
>JASJKW010000380.1:0-3911 GCA_037621305.1 Pseudomonas sp. | reverse complement strand
TCCCAACCGTACCATCAACTTGCTGGTGTCCGACGAGGAACTGTCGCATCGCCGCATCGAGCAGGACAAGAAAGGCTGGAAGCCGGTGGAAAAACGCCCACGCAAGGTGTCCACTGCGCTCAAAGCCTACGCTCTGCTAGCCACCAGCGCCGACAAGGGCGCGGTGCGCAACAAGGCCATGCTGGAAGACTGATCCGGATTGACTTGTCTATAGCGCGCTGTCGCGTGGCAAACCTGGTGCTGGCGCCTTCATTTGTAGGAGGGGCGCCTCGCCCCCCCCTACATTATCAATCCCGAACCCAAGTCTCGAAAGTATAGGCAGGCGTTGTCTCGCCGGCTGCATGCGCTTCACTCTCGATCAGTTGCCAACCAGTGAATTCTGGAAAGAAGGCATCCCCCGCCACTGCCAGATCGATCCGGGTCAGGTAGATGCGTGCGGCCAATGGCAGCGCCTCGGCATAGAGCTGGCCCCCGCCAATCAACATGATCTCCGCCACGCCTTGCTCGCGCGCCCACTCGTCGGCACGGCTGACGGCAGCAGCCAGACTGGTGAACACCTCCGCGCCGTCGAGCTGCAAGTCGGCCTGACGACTGACCACCAGATTGAGCCTGCCCGGCAACGGCCGCCCCAGCGAATCCCAGGTCTTGCGGCCCATGATGATGGGCTTGCCCAGCGTGGCCTGCTTGAAGTGTTTGAGATCCGCCGGCAGATGCCAGGGCATACGATTGTCCAGCCCGATCACACGGTCATGTGCGCAGGCGGCGATCAGCGATAGGGGTAGTGTGTTTTTCATCGGCGCAGAATACCTCTCTGCGCCCCGAGCGGCAACGTCAGCCCGCCGCTTCCAGATAGTCATGCAGGGCGATGAACTGCTGGGTGAGCTTATGGTTCGGATCGAGATCCACCAGCGGTCGACAGGCTTGGTGCGATTCGCGCATCTTCACCGAGCTGTGCAGATACACCGGCAGGACCGGAAGGTCTTCCGCCAGCAACTCCTTGATCATTTGTTGGGGCAGCGACGCGCGCGGCTGGAACTGGTTGACGACAATCCCTTCGACCTGCAGTTGCTCATTGTGGTCGTCACGAATTTCTTCGATTTCCTCCAGCAAGGCATAGAGCGCCTGGCGGGAGAAGCTGTCACAGTCAAAGGGGATCAGGCAGCGATCCGCAGCAATCAACGCGGAAACGCTGTAGAAATTCAGCGCTGGCGGCGTATCCAGATAAACCCTTTCATAGCTGCCATCGAGCTTATCCAGCAGCTTCTTCAGTTTGTTGATTTTGTGCTTGGCTTCCAGCTTGGGCTGCAGGTCGGCCAGCTCGGACGAGGCGGTGATCAGATGCAGATTCGGGTAGGCGGTCTCGATGATCTGCGGACGCGCTTTCTTCGCAGCAATACCGGAAGTGAGCACCAGATGAAAGAACTCGGCAATACCGGTGGGGATATCCCTACCGCTCAACCCTGTCAGATAATGGCTGGAGTTGGCTTGCGCATCAAGATCGATGAGCAGGGTGCGATAACCCTGAGCTGCACTGACCGCGGCCAGGTTGCAGGCAATGCTGGATTTTCCGACGCCGCCTTTCTGATTGAAAATGACTCTGCGCACTGAAGAACCCCGCTGAGGAAATCAGATAATCCTACAGCGGCATTGTGACAAGCCAGTGACAGCGAGACGCATATCGCACCTCGCTGTCAGCAATCAGACGGCGACCGGAGCCTTGATATGCGGATGGGACTGATAGCCTTCCAGGGTGAAATCCTCGAAGGTGAAGGAAAACAGATCCCTGACCTCCGGGTTAAGCCGCATTGTCGGCAACGGCAAGGGCTCACGACTCAATTGCAGATCGGTCTGCTCGATATGGTTGGCGTACAGGTGGCAATCGCCACCGGTCCAGACAAACTCCCCAGGCTGCAGACCGCAGACCTGGGCGACCATCAATGTCAGCAGCGCATAGCTGGCGAGATTGAACGGCACGCCAAGGAAGATATCCGCCGAGCGCTGATACAGCTGGCAACTCAGCTTGCCGTCAGCCACATAGAACTGAAACAGCGCGTGGCATGGCGGCCAGGCCATCTCATCTCCCAGCGCGGGGTGCCAGGCGGAGACGATCAGCCTGCGTGAATCGGGGTTGGTCTTGATCATCTCCAGCAGTTTACTGATCTGATCGATCGACTCACCGTTGGGTGCCGGCCAGCTGCGCCACTGGTAGCCATAAACCGGTCCCAGATCGCCATTCTCATCGGCCCACTCGTTCCAGATGGAAACGCCGTTTTCCTTCAGGTAGCGAATATTGGTATCGCCCTGCAGAAACCACAGCAACTCATGCACGATGGATTTCAGATGGCATTTCTTGGTCGTGACCATGGGAAAGCCCTCGGCCAGATCAAAACGCATCTGGTGACCGAATACACTCCAGGTGCCGGTACCGGTGCGATCACTCTTGAAGGTGCCGGATTCGCGCACCCGGCGCATGAGATCAAGATACTGTTTCATGCTCTTACGTCCTCTTTGCGGTAGGCCCACCACATCAGCGCGGCGCCCGCCAGAATCATGGGTATACACAGCAGCTGCCCCATGGTCAGCCAGCCAAACGCCAGATAGCCAAGATGGGCATCCGGCTCACGAACAAACTCGACGATGAACCGGAACAGCCCATAGCAGACACCGAACAGACCGCTGACCGCCATGGTCGGGCGCGGCTTGCGCGAATAGATCCACAGGATGGCAAACAGCGCCACGCCCTCAAGGGCAAACTGGTACAGCTGCGAAGGATGCCGCGCGAGCTGCGCCGGGTCGGTGGGAAACACCATGGCCCAGGGCACATCGGTAGCCCTTCCCCAGAGCTCGGCATTGATGAAGTTGCCGATACGCCCGGCACCCAGGCCGATCGGCACCAGCGGCGCGATGAAATCCATCAGCTGGAAGAAGCTCTTGCCATGCCGTCGGGAGAACCACAACACCGCCAGCAGCACGCCGACCAGCCCGCCATGGAAGGACATACCACCCTTCCATATCTGCAAGACCAACGACGGATCATTCAGGTAAGAGGCCAGATCATAGAAAAGGACATAACCCAGTCGCCCACCGGCGATCACCCCCAACGCCACCCAGAACACCAGGTCGGACAGGGTTTCTGACGTCCAGTTCGGGTCGAAGCGCTTCAATCGACGGCTGGCCAGCCACCAGGCGCCACCAATACCGATGAGATACATCAGGCCGTACCAGTGAATCTGCACCGGGCCAAGCGAGAGGGCAACAGGATCAATCTGCGGATAAGTCAGCATAGGTGCTCTCTAGAGTAGAAAATTGATGCCTACCGACACCAGCAGCAGGGCAAAGAGCCGCTTGAGCAGGCGTTGGGACAATCGGTGAGCCAGTCGCGCGCCGTAACCGGCGAAGAATACACTGGTTGCAGCAATACCGATCACTGCCGGCAGGTAGACATAGCCGAGACTCCAGTCAGGCAGTACATCGGTCGACCAACCCGTCCACATGAAACTGATCGCCCCCGCCACGGCAATCGGCATGCCACAGGCAGCCGAAGTCGCTACCGCCTGTTGCATCGGCAGGCTTCGCCACACCAGAAAAGGCACGGTCAGCGAGCCACCACCGATACCGAAGATAGTCGATGCCCAACCGACAACGCCTCCTGCCACCACCAGGCTGGGCTTGCCCGGCTCGCTCAGAGCGGCTTTGGGCCGAAGCTCGAAGGCCATCTGGATAGCCACACAGATGGCAAACACCCCGATGATCTTCTGTAGCGAGGGTCCGCTGAGTATCGATGCGGTAAGTGCGCCGAGGACGCTGCCAAAGACAATGCCCAACGCCATCCATACAAACAATCGCCAACGTACTGCGCCCAGCTTGTTGTGCGCACGCACCGAGTTGATCGAGGTGAAGGCGATGGTGGC
>JASJKW010000379.1:0-6311 GCA_037621305.1 Pseudomonas sp. | reverse complement strand
AAGCTCTACATCCCGAAGGGCGATGCCACCTACGAGGCGTTGAAACCGATGATCGGCGGCACGCTCAACATCAAGCACGTCCGCGCCCATTGGGATGAAATCCTGCGGATGGCCACCTCGATCAAGCAGGGCACGGCGACGGCCTCGCTGATGCTCAGGAAGCTTGGCAGCTACCCGCGCCAGAACGGCCTGGCCGTCGCCCTGCGTGAGCTGGGACGCATCGAGCGCACACTGTTCATCCTGGACTGGCTGCAAAGCGTCGAGCTGCGCCGCCGCGTGCATGCCGGGCTGAACAAAGGCGAGGCGCGCAACGCGCTGGCCCGCGCCGTGTTCTTCAACCGCCTGGGGGAAATCCGCGACCGCAGCTTCGAGCAGCAGCGCTACCGGGCCAGTGGCCTCAACCTGGTGACGGCAGCCATCGTGCTGTGGAACACGGTTTATCTGGAACGGGCCGCGAATGCCCTGCGTGGACACGGCAAGCCCGTTGATGACTCTCTATTGCAGTATCTGTCGCCGCTGGGTTGGGAGCACATCAACCTGACTGGCGATTACCTCTGGCGCAGCAACGCCAAGATCGGCGCGGGCAAGTTCAGGCCGCTACGGCCGCTGCAGCCAGCTTAACGTGCTTTATTTTCCGTTTTCTAAGACGACCCCTATACGGCTTCAACTCCGGCGCGGCGCTGGCCACGGTGGTCGGCGTGCTAATCGAGGTACCGGTAATGCTCTGGCTGGTGCGTATGGTCAATAACAGCAAAGGCTGGTACGAGCGCACGCAGCCGACCACCTAAGGACTCACATGGACTTTTTCAAATGGCTGAATGACCAACTGCTGCGCATGGACTGGCTGGCCTGGCTGGTGCGTGCGCTGCTGGAGGATGGCTTCGGCATGGACATAAGCAGTCGTGTCGGTGCCTGGCCTTCTTCTGCGCTTTACATGTGCATACGCACATACCGCAAACTGATGGAATTACCTGTTCGCCAAATGCCGCCCCCAGATGTTGCAGCCTGACCAACCTTAGAAGGGATTTGGCTCACATTACGGGCTGCGATGCGCACTAGTCGTAGCATGCGCAATCACCAGCTTACCTTTCCATCCATATGAACGATTCCTGTCCTAGAATTTTGCAGGGCGTGTGTTGGCTGTGAGTTGAAAGCGGCATGTCGATAACGACCGCTTCTGGCCGATTCCAGTCATTCGATCTGGCCGGAAATCAGTAGAAGCGAATATTAATGCCAAACACCTCTGGCTCCGCCTTGATGTGCCCAAACCCTGGCCGACATGAGCAGTTCAGCAAGCATACCAATGCAAGGAAAATCCCTAACCTTTTCACCGAGCTGCGCGAAGAGGGACATCTCTTCCTGGTTAGAAAATCGACATTCTTGTTCATGCGATACTCCTGGTTGCCGTTAGGACGGGGGGAGCGCAACAATAAGCGGTGGCATGCCAAACGCAGAAGATCGAACCTTACGCGAGCTTCTACGGCCTACGGAGTTGAACGAGTGCGAAGCTTGCTGGAGCGGTACAGCTGGCATGCCTCCGGCCCCGGAGCCCGCTGCTGTTACGCAGCCATGGCGACTAGAAGCAGTCAATCGCGAACGGCCTGAACACACGGATCCAACAACCACGGTCAAACATCGATGCCCCAACCCCTCAAAATCGCCCGTATCTACATGCGTGTCAGCACAGATTCGCAGGACCTTGAGCGCCAGGAAAGCCTCATAGAGACGGCAAAGGCTTCCGGCTACTACGTGGCTGGCGTCTATCGGGAAAAGGCGTCCGGTGCACGTCCAGACCGCCCTGAGCTATCGCGCATGATATCCGACCTGCAATCTGGCGAGGTGGTCGTTGCAGAGAAAATTGACCGGATCAGTCGCCTACCTCTACCTGAGGCTGAGCTTCTCGTGGCCTCTATCCGTGCCAAAGGTGCCCGTCTTGCTGTACCTGGTGTAGTCGACCTCACCGATCTGGCGGCAGAATCAAAAGGGGTGGCCAAGGTGGTGCTGGAATCCGTTCAGGATATGCTCCTGAAACTGGCATTGCAGATAGCCCATGACGACTATGAAGACAGGCGTGAGCGACAGCGGCAGGGCATTGAGTTGGCGAGAAAGGCCGGGAAATACGCGGGCCGCAAAACCAACCATGATACTCACAACCGCATCATCGCGCTGCGTTCGGCGGGTCACAGCATTGCAGCGACTGCCAAGCTGGCCGGGTGCAGCGAGAGCCAGGTCAAGCGGGTATGGGCGATGCGTCGCAGCTCCGCTGCGCCCGGGCAGTGATCTTTAGCCAATCATCGCAATCAACCCGGGCCCTTCATTTCTCACGTTGCCCACTTCCTTGGCTACCTTGTGCCAATTGAACAGGCCAACCGGCTCACTGGCAAGCAAAACCCGCTCCGCCTGCCCTGCTTCCATCTCCGGGTTTAACCATTCTGCCGCGCTCTCCGGAGATAATACCACCGGGCGGCGGTCATGGATGTCGACCATACCTCCTTCACTGTCGGCGGTGATTATTACGAACCCATCCTCCTCCCCGGGCTGGCTATCATTGCGCGGGAACTGACCAATACAGGCAAAGTACAGCGGCTCACCGTCGCGCCTATGGATGAAATATGGCTGTTTCCGCTTAGATTCAGCCGGATCGGCTACCCATTCGTACCAACCATCTGCAGGTACGACACACCTTCCAGTTTGCCAAACGTTCCTGAAAAACTTGCTTGTCGCTACAGTTTCCAGCCGTGCATTAATAGCCGGCGGTCGCTTCCCCTTCGCCCAGAAAGGGGCGTAACCCCAAGGCAATGGCTCACACCTCAATCCGTCCAGATCCCTGTGTATGGTCATGACTTGGGATCGTGGTGCAACGTTGTACCGATTGATCGGATGGGGTGTGATCTCGCTTCGGAGCGGAGCATCCAGACCAATAGGTGCCAGGTAATCCCAAGCCACTCGATACTGTGCAAACCGGCCACACATACCCACCTCCCGGTCGATTTCAATTGACGCCAGCCTGCCACAGGAATACTGTATTTATATACAGCAACGTCGTTGGTGAGAAACATGAACACTGCAGTCATATTAGGCCCGCTCGGCCAGTCGTCCACTAAGCTGCCCTTCTATTCCTACCGTGTCCCCGCCGGGTTCCCGAGCCCAGCGTTAGATCACATGGAACAAGCGCTATCGCTTGATGAGCTTCTTGATATCCACGCACCTCACATGTATCTGGTGCGGGCTGTTGGCTCCAGCATGATCGAAGCAGGTCTTTTTGATGGGGATATTATGGTGGTAAATCGTGGCTGCGCAGCCGCACATGACGACATCGTTATCGCGGTCATTAATGGCGATACCTGCGTCAAACGTCTGAGCAAACAACGTGAAGCCGTCATGCTGCTGTCCGAGAATCCTAAATTCCCGCCCCGCTACCTTATGGAGGGCGATGAGCTGATGATCTGGGGCGTGGTCGTGGCCAGCCTGCGCAGGCATGCGGTCCATGGCTGAGCGTGCTATTGCCCTCATCGATTGCAATAGCTTCTACGCGAGCTGCGAGCGCGTGTTCAGGCCTGATCTGCAACGCACCCCCATTGTGGTCTTGAGCAACAACGACGGCTGCGTGATTGCCCGCAGCGCCGATGCCAATCCATTCGTAAAAATGGGGGAGCCTTATCACCAGGTCAAAAACACGCTCCGGCGCCATGGCATCCTTGCTTTCAGTAGTAACTATGCCCTGTATGGCGACATGAGCCAGAGGGTGATGACAGTTATCGAAAGCATGGTGCCGGAGTTGGAGGTCTATAGCATCGACGAAGCATTCGCCGACCTGACTGGCATCCCGGACCACGAGCGCACATGCCGGGAAATACGGGCACAGGTTCTACGAAAGACTGGTATCCCAACTGGAATAGGTATCGCTCCGACCAAGACCCTAGCCAAGCTCGCAAATGCAGCAGCGAAGAAATGGCAGACCCAGACCGGAGGAGTGGTGAGCATCTGCGACCCGATCCGCCGCGATAAGCTGTTAAAGGTCATGCCGGTAAGTGAGGTATGGGGCGTCGGCCGCAAGCTGACCGGTCACCTCGAAGCGATGGGCATTAAAACAGCCTGGGATCTGGCTAAAGCTGACGCGTGGACATTACGTAAGCAGTTCAGCGTGGTACTGGAGAAGACTGCCCGTGAGCTGTGCGGTACGCCTTGCCTGGAATTGGAGGTGGCTCCTACTGCGAAACAGGAAATTTGCAGCTCCCGCGCGTTCGGCAAACGTCTTTATGAAATAGAGCCCATCCGGGAGGCTGTAGCGACCTACGTTGCCCGGGCATGCGAGAAACTGCGCGCTCAGGGCTCGCTTTGCAAAAAAATTCGCGTCAGCATCAGAACCGGCATGTTCAACCCCGATGAAGCCAAGTTTGCCCGAGGCATTGTTTGTCACCTGCCGTTCCCCACCGATGATACGCGGCTGGTTATCAAGGCCGCTCAGAAAGGCTTGGAATCAGTATTTCAGTCGGGGTATGCCTACGCCAAGGCAGAAATCCTGCTCCTTGATTTGTGCCAGCGAGGGGAGTTCACCGATGACCTTTTCGCCGCTGAGCAGCCGGCGGAAGCTGAACGGGTGATGAGCGTGCTGGATCAGATCAATGCCCGCTGGGGTACAGGGACCCTGCGCCCTGCCCGGGTGCCGGTGGAGCCTGGGTGGGGGATGCGGCGGGAGTTGATGAGCCCGGGGTATACGACGAGGTGGGATCAGCTTTTCAATGTGTGGTGCCGTTAAAACAACAATCGTGCGCCTAACCACACGGGTCTCGGCGCCGGTTTTCACGTGGCGCTGATCAAAGCTCCGAGCCATTTAACCTGTCTCTCTCCGCTCGCCAGCGATCCTTCAGGTATTGCGGCCCGTCTTGCAGCACCTCTGGCAGGTCAGTGTCATCGACCTCAGGCATTTCCGGTTCCAGCATCAAATGCTCCCGCTCAGCCTGCTCGCGAGCGTCTGTTACTTGCATTCCGCCCTGCCGGTACAGCTTGGCCTGCCGCCACATCCGCTCTTGGCTCACGAACGCCAGATCGTCCAGAATCTTCAGCTTGATCAGCCGCTCGACCATCTGCGGGCTGTCCATCCGCCAGGTTTCCAGAATTCTTTTGTGGAGCATGCGGTTGTGAATTACTTCTTCGTCCGCTTCGTACTTCTCACGCTCGGCCTTAATACGCCTGGCCATCTCCGTATCACTCAGCATGATTCTGTTCGTCTCCCTGCTATGAACGGCTGCAATTTGTGCCTGTGCCTACCGTGGTGACAGTCCAGCCTGCTGAGTCAGCATCTTCAAAATCACCAACGCAAACGCCCGGCTCTTTGTCTCGTTATCCAGCACCTCCAGCGACAGCTTCTCGTGGTCGGTCATGGCGTCCAGCACGGTATCCAGAACCCGCTTGGGGAACAGGCCATGCATTACCTGATCGACCGAGTGATTGTTGACCTGGGCCATCACATCCTCCTGGCGGCTGATGCGGTTGGCGATGCCGGTGAGGAACTGCAGCTGGTCTTCATCGCTGACCTCGGCACCGAAGATCTCGTTCAGTGCCTCGATGATCTCGGACAAGCGTTTCTTTTCCGGGTCATGGGCCTTGCCGCTGCCGACCCCAGTGAGCGGATCGAGCGTGTAATCGCCACCCTCGTTATCCAGCCGCAGCTTATGCTCGGCCCGCTTGGTCAGGCGGTAATGACTCAATTGCAGCTCACCCAGATCCACTTCCTCTTCCAGCAGCCGGTCAGCCCGCAGTAGCGGATGCAGGTGCTTGGCATACACGCAGAGTTGTTCCAGCTCGCGGTCTTCGTACGGGATGATCTGTGAGAGAAACTCGTACAATCGTACGAAGCTCTGCAGGTTCTTGCGGAACAGGTCGAGCTGATCAATCTGCTCCCCCGCTTCCTTCAGTGCATGTTCGGCGTTTTTCAGGCCGGCACTGTCACCGTTGGCTTCGGCGGTGCGCTTGTAGTCCAGCGCTTGCTGTCGGGCCTCGACGCTGAAGGCATAGCGTTTGGCAAACCGCTCCCGGGCGGGCGCGCAGTAATAGCTGAGTTTGCTGGCCGCTGCCTTGGGATCAAAGAACGCCAAGGCAAAGGTTTCGACTTCGGACCAGTAATAGATACCCTCGGCATCCAGCTTCTTCTGCAGGTCGTAGATGAGCTGCGGGTCGGTGACGTCGGTCAGCTCGGCTCTGGTGTAGTACGGCAGGAAGGCATCGAGAATATCCTGGGCGTCATTGAAGAAGTCGAGGATGAAGGCCTGTTTGCCGAGGAAGATGCGGTTCAGCCGCGACAAGGTTTG
>JASJKW010000378.1:0-5611 GCA_037621305.1 Pseudomonas sp. | reverse complement strand
TCACTTGATTTTCTAACCATTTCGTTTATGTTACAGCGGTTGAAAAAACGCCAGCCCATTGGGCAACCCTGAGAATATGCACTCGAGGAAGAACACATAATGAGAAAAACACTGATCGCCAGCAGCATTGCCGCTGCTGTCCTGGCTCTGCCAACTCTGTCCATGGCCCAGCCCCAATCCCAGAGCGGTGGCTTTGTCGAAGATGCCAAAGCCAATCTGAGCCTGCGTAACCTGTATTTCAACGGCGATACTCGTGAAGGCGGCGTCGCCAGAGATGAGGAATGGGGTCAGGGCTTCATGCTCAAGTTCAACTCCGGCTACACCCAGGGCCCAATCGGCTTCGGGCTGGACGTGTTTGCTCGCTCGGGTATCCGCCTGGATTCCGGCAGTCGCACCGACAAGGCCGATGCCAGCCGCAAGCCCGGCACCATGTTCCCACTGAAAAATGACAATAGCGCTGTCAGCGAATTCAGCCAGATCGATTTCGCCGCCAAGGCCAAGGTTTCCGAAACCGAGCTGAAAATCGGTCGCGGGCTGGAACCCTCCCTGCCAGTAGTGAGCCGCAACGATGGCCGCCTGCTGCCGCAAACCTACAGCGGCGCGATGCTGACCTCCAATGAAATCGACAACCTGACCCTGCGTGTCGGTCAGTTCGACGAGGCCAGCGGTCGTAACTCCACGTCCCACGAAGGATTGCTCCTGGGCGGTGGCACCCAGCGAGTTAACAAATTCCAGTATGCTGGCGGTGATGCCAAACTGGGTGACAACCTGGTGGCCAGCTATTACTTTGGTCAACTCAAGGACTACTACAAGCAGCATTATCTGGGCGCCGTACATACTCTGGATCTCGGCGCGGGTAAGCTGATCACCGATCTGCGCTATTTCGACAGCAACTCAACTGGCGCCAACGGTAGCGATGCCGATTACGCAGCCAAGGGCGTAAACAACAACGGCGAAGTGGACAACCGCGCCATGAGCGCCATGTTTACGTACAAGCTGAGCCAGCACGCGCTGGGTCTGGGTTATCAGAAAATGAGCGGCGACAGTGACTTCGCCTATCTGAACAACGGTGGCGGCGCCACTGCCTATCTGATCACCGACTCGCAGATCAACAAGTTCGAGCGTGCCGGCGAAAAGACCTGGGTTGGCCAATACAGCTATGACTTTGCCGATCTGGCACCTGGTCTGAAATTCTCCGCCAAGTACCTGCGCGGCAGCGACTACGATGTCGCACCTGGCGCCGGCGACAAGGAATGGGAACGCAACCTGCGTCTGGACTACACCTTGCAGCAGGGTTTCTTCAAGGACCTGGGTGTGTCCCTGCGTCACGCCAGCCTGCGCTCCGACACGGATCGCGATCAGGACCAGGTTCGCGTCTACCTGACCTACAACTTCGTTCTGCTCTAAGCACGATCGAATGCCCCGGCGCGCCGGGGCATTCTCCCCTTCCAGTCATCCGCACTT
The DNA here is from genome assembly GCA_037621305.1 of Pseudomonas sp. Lineage (GTDB taxonomy): Bacteria > Pseudomonadota > Gammaproteobacteria > Pseudomonadales > Pseudomonadaceae > Halopseudomonas. The sequence goes on along the minus strand of JASJKW010000378.1, from coordinate 4,147 downwards.
TCAACTGTCTGCCGTGGTCTGTAGTCTGAGCACAGGCGCATTTTTGCGCGCGCTTTATGATCTACGGGAGCGACCATGACCAGACAATTCCACAGCTTCGAAAAGAAATTCAGTGAAAGCGGTTTATGGAGCAAGCTGTCCCGCTACGCCAGGACTGCTGGCAAAGAAGTGGTCGAGAAGGTGCTGTGGCTGTATTACGCAGCGCAGGATCCACAGACACCCCGCTGGGCCAAGACCGCCATTTATGGCGCTCTGGGTTACTTCATTTTCCCACTCGATGCGATCCCTGATTTGGCGCCCATGCTCGGCTACACCGATGACCTTGGCGTGCTGTTGGCCGCGCTGGCAACCGTCTCGGTGTACATCACCGACGATGTGAAAGCCCAGACCAGTCGCAGGATAGAACAGTGGTTTAGCTCAACATCCCCTGACTGATGGTTTCACCGCCCTGCCATAAGCGCCACTCTCCAGGCGCACAGGCGTGCCATTGCTCATTACTGGTCAGCGGTTCAGTAGCAATTACGGTCACCACATCATTCGGCGTGGTGTGCTCCTGAAAGTCCACCGCCATCTCCACGTCCCGCAAATGGGCGGGCCCGAAAGGCGCGCGACGGGTAATCCAGGCCAGCTTGGTGGTACACAGCGTGAATAGCCACTCCCCATTGCTCAGCAAGATATTACAAACCCCGCGCGCCGCGTATTCCGCACAGGCTTCGGTCAACGACGTCAGTATCTGCGCCTGATCAGGCTGCTCAGCAAAACGCCCACGCAGGCGATTAAGCAGATCACAGAAGATGGCTTCGCTGTCGGTATTGCCAACCGGCTGAAAAGGCCCCGGACCGGCAACGAAATCATTGATCTGACCATTGTGGGCAAAGGTCCAGTACTGGCCCCACAGCTCGCGGGTAAACGGATGGGTATTGACCAGGCTGACCCGCCCGACGTTGGCCTGACGGATATGGCAGATCACATTCTCCGATTTGATCGGATAACTCTCGATCAACTGTGCAACAGCCGAACTATGGCAGGGCGCCGGATCATGAAAACAGCGCACCCCCTTGCCTTCGTAGAACGCCACACCCCAGCCATCACAATGCGGTCCGGTCTTGCCGCCGCGCTGCATCAATCCGGAAAAACTGAAGCAGATGTCCGTCGGGACATTGGCACTCATACCCATCAACTCACACATTCAGTTACTCCGTTCACAATTCGATGGCACATCAATACGTTAAACTTGTCTGACCTAAGGAAATGGTACTGCAAATGCGCAAGGACAGCCCCAACACCAAGGTAACCATATGAACTTTCTACGCAAACCTCTCTATTCCGCACTGCTGGCTGGTCTGGTATTCAGTGCCCATACTGCTGCACAGACCACTCCCTCCTCCCTTGAGGAACAGATCCGCAAGGATTCATCGGCCATCGAATCACAACTGATCGACTGGCGCCGGGACATTCACCAACACCCTGAGCTCGGTGATCAGGAAACCCGCACCGCCAGGCTGGTCGCCGAACACCTGAAAAAACTCGGCATGGACGTACAGACCGAGGTCGGCCGCACTGGTGTGGTCGGTATTCTCAAGGGTGCCAAGCCCGGCCGCACGGTTGCCCTGCGCGCCGACATGGACGCCTTGCCGGTGAAAGAGCCAGCCGGCCTGCCCTTCGCTTCCCAGGCAACCGGCATCTACCACGGCACAGAGGTCGATGTGATGCATGCCTGCGGGCATGATGCCCACACCGCCATGCTGATGGCCACTGCTGAGGTGTTGGCCGGCATGCGCGACGAGATCGAGGGTACCGTCATGTTCATCTTCCAGCCCGCCGAAGAAGGCTCAAGTCTGGTACAACCGGGCCAGGATGCCAGCTGGGGCGCCAAATTGATGCTGGAAGACGGCCTGTTCGACACCATCACCCCCGACGCCATATTCGCCATTCATGTGATGCCCGGCCCCTCAGGTGAACTGAGCTGGCGCACTGGCGCCACCACCGCAGCCAGCGACATGCTGAACATCAGCGTCACCGGTAGCCAGGGCCACGGTGGCATGCCATGGAATACCATCGACCCCATCGTCGCCTCCGCCCAGGTAGTCACCGGCGTGCAGACGGTGGTCAGCCGCAAGGCCAACCTGACCCGTTCGCCCGCCGTCATCACCATCGGCACCATCAATGGTGGCACAGGACCGAATATCGTCCCAGAGACGGTAGAAATGTCCGGCACCATTCGCACCTATGATCAAGGCGTCCGTGAAAAACTACGTGATGACCTGACATTGAGCGCAGAAAAGATTGCTGAAAGCGCCGGCGCCACTGCCAAGGTATCCATCGAGCCGATGTACAGCACTACCGTCAACAATGCCGAGCTCGTTGAACAAATGGCACCGGTGCTCGAGCGCGCCGCCGACGGTAAGGTGGCTACCGCCGAACTCCCTGGCGCAGCAGAAGACTTTTCCTTCTTTGCCCAGCAGGCACCAGGCCTCTATCTGTTCCTCGGTGTCACCCCGGATGGCCAGGACCCAGCCACCGCTGCCCCCAACCATAACCCCGAGTTCTTCGTGGATGAACGCGCACTGGTGGTAGGTACCCGCGCCATGGCCATGATGGCAGTCGATTTTCTTTCCAGCGAAGAGTGAGCCAACAAGCCTGCCGGCCCCGGAACGGGGCGGCAGGCTTGCAACTTTCACCAGAAATCCATTCGCCAGGTCTGGTATCGCAACGGCAGCTGAGCCACCATAGGCCGCCATGAAACCATCGATTCCCCCCTCTCCTCTTCAAGCTTGGCAACGCGCACTGGATCAGGGCTTTGTATCCGACCTGGCCCAGCGTGATGCTGTATTGGCGCTGGAAGCGCTGCACCAGTCTCTACATACCGACACCACCAACCCAGCACCCAGGGGCGTTTATCTCTGGGGCCCGGTGGGCCGGGGCAAGACCTGGCTGATGGACAGTTTTCATGGCTGCCTTCAAGTGCCCAGCCGGCGGCAGCACTTTCACCATTTCATGCAATGGGTGCACCGACGCCTGTTCCAGCTCACCGGCACGGCCGACCCACTGACGGTTATCGCCCGCGAACTGGCCGCGGAAGTACGTGTGCTGTGTTTTGACGAGCTATTCATCAGCGATATCGGTGACGCCAGCATCCTCAGCCGGCTGTTTCTGACCATGTTTGCCGAAGGCATGACAGTGGTTGCCACCTCCAACCAGCCGCCCGAGCAATTGTATGAAGATGGCCACAACCGCGAGCGATTGCTGCCGGCCATTGCGGCGATCGAAAAACATATGCAAGTGTTGGATGTGGATGGCGGCCAGGATCATCGACTGCACCCCGGGCAGCAGCATCAACGCTATTGGGTACGCGATGCCACAGCTCTGGCTGAGGTGTTTGAGCAGCTTTGTGAGGGCAGTATGGTATCCAGCAAGCCAATTCTGCTCAACCACCAGCAACTGAGGCCCATTCAGCATTGCGACAGCGCCATCTGGTTCAGCTTCGCCGAACTCTGCGACCAGCCGCTGGCCGCCGGCGATTTCATGGCGTTGTGCGACCGTTATTCGATGATACTGCTGGGCGAGGTACCTGACCTCAGCAGTGCACAGCGAGAAGTGAAGATTGCCCGAGGTACCGAAGACGCGGCAGAACAGGTGGCCGCCGGCGACCGGGTACTGGCACCCTTGTCAAAACAGGATGACAGCGTGCGGCGCCTCATTGCATTGGTCGATGAATGCTATGACCGCCGAGTGCCACTGTATATCGAAGCGGCAGCCCCCCTGGCCGCGCTTTACACCGAAGGCGCCCTGACCTTCCCGTTCCGCCGCACCCTGAGCCGCTTGCAGGAAATGCAGCTGGAACGGTTCTAGAACCTGAGGTCGATCAGTCTCAGTGATCGAAATCACTGGCTGAATGCCGCTCCGGCACCTGTTCATCCAGCTCGCCCCAGGTACGGTTGACCTGGCGCCCGCGCTGCACCGCCGGTCGCTGCCCGATCTCCTCTGCCCAGCGCAGTACATGGGTGTAGTTATGCGCCTCGAGGAACTCCGCAGCCTCATAGACCTGATTGGTCGCCACGCCACCGTACCAGGGCCAGATCGCCATATCGGCGATACTGTACTGCTCTCCGGCGATGTATTGATTGTCGGCCAGCTGCCGGTCGAG